>DATKKU010000036.1:0-8607 GCA_035542755.1 Binatia bacterium
CAGCGCTTTTTTTAGCGAATCAACCGAGTGTTCGTCAAAGAAATTTCCAGTTTTACCTGGGTTAACATAATCCAGGGCACCGCCGGCCTTGTAAGCAATAACCGGCGTACCGGCAGCCAGAGCCTCAACCGCCACAATGCCAAAATCGTCAATGCCAGGGAAAATCATAGCCTGCGAAGTTTGAAAATAATGGGCCACCTCCTCGTCAGTTTTGCCACGCAGGAAGGTGACGCTTTTGCCGGCCAGTTTTTTAAGTTTCCGGTGCTCCGGACCATTGCCAATAACAATTAGCGGCAAATCCAGCTGGCTGCAGGCGGCGACTGCCAGGTCAAAGCGCTTGTAGGGAGTTTGGCGGCCGGCGGCCACAAAGCCGTGCCTCGGCTCCTGCTTATCCAGGTTAAATCTTTCAATATCTACCGGCGGATGTATAACTACGGAATCGCGGCCATAGCATTGCTTGATTTGCTGCTTGATATGGTTGGAGTTGGCAATCAAAAAGTCTGGCCGCTGGGCGGCTTTAAAGTCCCAGCGCCGCAGTGGTCCAACCAGTATTTTTAATCCCAGACGAGCCAGAAAGTCCAGCCGGCCAAAACCCGGATGTTTTAGATAATCATCGTAACGGCTCCAATAGTAATGTGTTGGCGCATTACAGTAACTTACATGGATGGATGGTTTTTTGACTTTAACACCTTTGGCCTCGGCGCCGGATACTGAAAGTACTAAGTCGTAGCCGCTCAAATCCAAGTGGCTAAAATACCAGGCTCTAAAGACCGGCAAAAACTTTCGTAAACTAAGCGGTAGCTTTTGCAGCCAGCCCACCCGCACATCGGCGTCAGAAAACCAATCGCCGCCGTGCCATATAGCCGGGTCTGAATTGTATTGAGAGGTGTAAATTGGCGCGTCTGGGTACATTCTGTGGAGCTCCAGCGTTACTCGCTCAGAACCACCTGTGCCAATCAGCCAATCGCAGACAATAGCTACTTTCAAAACCTACTTTGCCCCAATGCGATTTACCAGAAGCCGAAAAGTTTTGACGATTATTACCATATCCATCCAAAGATTCCAGTTTTGAACGTAGTAAAGATCAAGCTTGCGGCGTTCACTAGACGGGATATCGCGACGTCCAGAAACCTGAGCCAGACCCGTTAAACCGGACTTTACGGCCAGTATAAGATCTTTTTGGCTATAGAGCTTCCACTCGTCCACTTGCAGCGCCCTGGGTCCGACCAGGCTAATGTCGCCCTTGACCACATTTAGCAGCTGGGGTAGTTCGTCCAGACTGGTCTTGCGCAGAAATTTTCCTATTCGTGACACCCGAGGGTCATCGGGTATTTGGTCGCCGCCCCTGCGGTACGGCTCAATAAGGTCTGGCCTCCCCATTTTGCTAAAGGCTTGCTCCGGAGTTAGGCCGCTGTAAGCCCTTGTGTGTGAGCGGAACTTATAAATCTTGGTTTTGTGTCCAAAGCGCGTCAGGCGGGAATCTTTAAAAAACACTGGTGCCCGAAGGTCGCTTAGCTTTATCAGCAGGCCAATCACTAGCATAAAAGGCGAAGCAATTATTAAGAAGAGCCCCCCCAGGACTATATCGCTCAATCTCTTAACAATTCGCCCCCAGCCGATTAGGGCAGTTTGGTGGACGGCGATGACCGGAATTGAGGAGCGGAAGAGCTCAACTGTGATATTGCCGACAAACAGCTCGCTATTTCCGGGGACGAAGCGATAAGAAACGTGATTTGTAAGGGCAAACTCTAAGATTTTATTATTACGTTCGCCCGTAACAAACAGCTCGGTCTGGACGATTGAATGGATATCATCGGTGGGTATTTTTTCTACGGCCTCGTCAAAATCGTCAAAAACCGGGATGTCGGGGTACTTATCTTTGGAGTGGGATTTATTTCCGACTACACCAACTATGCGATAGCCGGAAATCTTGGAATCGGCCAACGCCTCAACAAGCTCCTGGGCAATTTTGGTATTGCCGACAATGAGCAGGTTAGTAATACCAATGTCGTATTTGAACATCCAAGAACGGATAGCCCGGGCTAAGGTTCTAAAAATGACTAAAAATCCAAAGCTAAGCAAAAAAGCATAGACCGGCACCATTTTTGACGGGAAAACCGGGTCAATTCTGGTATAGGCATAACTCATCACAAACAACATTCCAACAAACGAGCCTATAAACAGACGGCCAATTTCAGAGAAGCGCTTCTCGTAGATAGAACCGTTGTATAGACCAAGCAGGGCAAAAATTAAAAGCCAAAAGGGAAGCAGCGCCAAAAAAATCCCAAGGTAGGTGCCAGCCGGGATTGGGTGGGCCACCGGTACGCTGTACAAGCGGCTGCGTATTAAATAAGCGCCAACAAAAGCCAGCGCCAGCGCTAGAAAGTCCCCCACCACCAAAAATAAATCATAGATGAGCGACGCGTTCTTTTTCATCTATACTAGATTGTAGCATTTATGAAGACTCATCAATCTGTTTCAAAGGTCGCTTTGCCCCTAGCTTGGATTACTGGTTTTATTTTGGCAATGCTGCCGTTTCATGCATTTTTGACCGTTTGGCTGTCTAGCGGGCTTGGCCACTACACACTGCTGCGCCTTTGGAAGGAATTTTTAATCACCATTCTACTAATCGGTGCAGTTTATTTACTGGTAAAAAACCGGCCACTTTTTAAAGTAATGGCCGGCTCCTGGCTGTTTAGGCTAATGGGTCTTTACGCTTTACTGCTGCTTCTGAGCGGGGGTTTGGCTTACTTTGGAAATTCGGTGGCTGGCAAGGCCTTAGCCTACGGCGAGCTACTAGACCTGCGTTTTTTGGTCTTTTTCTGCATCGTCTGGGTAATTGCTGCCAATTCACCAGTCCTCTATCAAAACTGGCGGCGGCTGCTACTGCTGCCAAGCCTTATAGTAATAATTTTTGGGCTGGTTCAGTACTGGTTGCTACCCTATGATTTTTTACGGCACTTTGGCTACGGGCCGAACACCATCAGCCCCTACGAGACTATCAACCACAATCTTAAATATCTGCGGATAGAATCAACTCTGCGCGGTGCTAATCCACTGGGCGCTTATTTGCTGCTGATAGTTACGGCCCTCACAACTCTGATAGTAAGAGCCAAAGCCCGGCGGGTCTCAAAGTCTATTTTTCTAGCTGCCGCACTGGTTGCCCTAACTCTAACTTTTTCGCGCAGCGCCTGGCTTGGCACGCTGCTTAGCGTCGGCGTTGTGCTTTGGCTGAGCCTTAAATCTGACCAGGCCCGCCGGACGAGCTTAATAGTTGCAGGCTTGGTTATATTTACGGCGGCAATCGTCGGTATCGGCCTGCGTCAAAACACCAGGCTGCAGGACGCAGTTTTACACACCGATAACCAGTCCACGGCCCAGGCCAGCTCTAACCAGGGTCACAGCGTGGCTTTTAAAAGTGGGGTTTCCGATATAGTTCATCGTCCGTGGGGCGACGGCGTCGGCACGGCCGGTCCGGCCTCTGTCTATAACAAGCAACCAGCTCGTATTGCTGAAAACTATTATTTGCAAATAGGCCAGGAGGCCGGCCTGGTTGGCATGGGATTATTCATCGCTATAAATGTGATGGTCGGATGGCAGCTTTACAAAAAGCGCGGCGACAGCCTGGCCGTAGTATTGCTAGCTAGCTTAGTCGGCCTTGGCTTTGTTAATTTACTTTCGCACGCCTGGGCCGATGATACTTTAGCTTATATCTGGTGGGGACTAGCCGGAATTTGTCTGGCTCCTGCTATACTTACAGGTAGACCGAAGGCCAAATATGGCAAAACCGAAAACATCGCATAGTAAGCTCGCAGCCCAATTTATAAAATACGCAATTTCTGGCGGGGCCTATTTTTGGAGTGGCTATCTTATATTTTTTGTCTGCTACAGCGTTTTACACTGGAATCTGTGGTGGGCCAAACTGAGCGCCAACATAATTGGCTGGATTGTTAACTTTAGCCTGCAGCGCTACTGGGCCTTTAGCAACCCCGAACTCAAAAAACACCAAACTCAGGTGACTGGTCGCTACGCTGTAATAACTCTGGTGGATTTTGTACTGGACTATCTAATTGTTTCCGGCCTGAAAACTCTCGGTCTAACCCCCTATCTTGGTCAGTTTGTCAGCGCCGGCTTTTTCGGAATCTGGAATTTTCTTTGGTACCGCTACTGGGTCTTTCCGGAAAAGTTTACTAAAAAAAGTAAGCGAGTCCATACTGTCCGAGTTGGCCACAGGCCGCACGGACACGGCGCTTACAGAACCAGCTAGGAAGATATGGATGCCAAGCAACAGTCGCCGAGCGTAGTTAGGCCAACAAAAAAGCAGCAGGAGCTGCTGGAATTTATAGAAGCCTTTATCGCCGAGCACGGCTATAGCCCCAGCTACCGTGAGATTTGCGCCGGACTTAAGTACACATCAGTGGCGACGGTTTCTCTGCACGTTAATAACCTTATCAAGCGCGGCCATTTACAAAAACGCGACCGTTCGGCGCGCTCGCTGGAAATAGTTAAGCCAGCTCTGGCCGCTGAGCACAAGCTAACTGTTAAGCAATTAAACACTGCTGAAGAAAAGTGGCTAATTGATAAAGTTGAGCAGTTTTTTAAAGAAGTTGAAGCTGCACCAGCTGCTAGTACCAAGCAATTTGACGAGCTTCACATACTTATTGGTGCGCTCAGAGTGCTGGGTCTAGACGGTGCGGCTAATTCTTACACGCCGCGCCTGTCAAAGCTAAAACAACGCTCAAGCAAAAACGAATACGCAGTTTGAAGGAGCCTAATGGACCGCGGCAACAGCTCCCGGCGCTCCGCCCTCGCTGGCAGTAGGGTGTTCGTGCGAGTCGCGTAGCGGGACTTCCTTTATAAACCAGCTGGCAAAGAATGCCACCGAAACAACCAGACCAGAAATAAGAAACACATCGCTAATAGCACTGGCCAAGGCTTGCCTTATGGCTAAAGAAACGTGGGTGGCGTTTAAACCAGACAACTCGTTAGCAGAAACTTTGGAGGCCGAGTGGGCCAGATTTTGGGTCAGTCGGTTATTTAAGATGCTGCCCATAACCGCAACGCCCACGGTCGCCCCAATGCTTCTAAACATTTGGACCGAAGCCGTTACAATTCCAAGCCTGGAGTGGTCAAAAGCATTTTGGACAATTAGGTTAAAGATTGGCATTCCAAGACCCAGGCCGGCGCCCAGCAGTATCATATGCTTGGTTAGCTCGCTGCCGGTGGTAGCCACGTTGACCTTGCTCAGCCAAAGCAAACCAACCGTGATTGCTCCTGTGCCAATCACTGCCAGTGCTTTATAACGGCCGGTCCGGGAGACAAACTGCCCGGATAAAATACTGACAACAACCAGACTTAGCACAAGGGGTGTCAAGATAACGCCCGAGTTAGTAGCACTGCGCCCCAACACATCCTGGGCGAACAGCGGGATGTATAAAATCGCGCCAAACATGGCGATGCCAATCAGAAACACAATCAGCATTGATAGGCTAAAGGTTGAGTTTTTAAAGAGGTCTAGCGGCAAGATAGCCATGCTCGGACGGCCATACTCCGTAATCGCAAAGCTTGTCAGCAAGATTGCCGCCAGGGAAAAAATACCTATGACTTCCCAGGAGGCCCAGGGATACTGTGCACCGCCCCAGACAAAGCCCAGCAGTAACGAAGACAGGCCTCCGGCCAGTAGTCCGGCGCCCAAATAGTCAATACGCTGGTCTTTTTTGTCTGACTCAATGTGCGGCATAAACCGGCTAATCATATAAAAGGCTACGATGCCCACCGGCACATTGATATAAAAGTTCCAGCGCCAGCTGGCGTGGTCGGTTAAATAGCCACCCAAAAGCGGCCCAATGACACTGGCCAGTCCAAAGACGGCGCCAATTATGCCTTGCCAGCGACCTCGCTCTCTGGGTGTAAACAAATCACCAATTACTGCAAAGGCACTACTCATCAGCATACCGGCGCCAACACCCTGGAGTGCCCTAAAGATAATTAGCTGGTCCATATTTTGGCTTAAGCCAGAAAGAGCCGAACCAGTTACAAAGATAAAAATAGCTATCAGAAAGATTTTTTTGCGGCCGTAGATGTCGGATAGTTTGCCGGCAATCGGCACAGAAATAGTGGATGTCAGCAAATAGGCGGTAACTACCCAGCTAAGATCTTGCAATCCGTGAAGCTGGGAAACAATCCGGGGCAGAGCGGTGGCTACAATGGTTTGGTCAAGCGCCGCCAGCAGCATGCCGCTCATAACGGCCAGCATAATAGTTATTTTTTGTCTGGTTGGCAGATTTATCATATTTGCTCCTTAGTTTTGTTTATCAGTTTTAGCGGACATTTTTTGATACAGGCCAGCCATCTGTGCAAGCTCGCTATCAGTCAGATTATCCAGGCTGGAACGCAAGCCAGCGAACTTAAGTTTTTGAACCTTTTTTATTGATTGGCGTCCGGCGGCTGTTAGCTCTAGTAAGACTATTCGGCGGTCATTTGCCGAGCGGCTGCGGTTAATTAACTTCTTGTCCTCCAGGGGATCCAGCAGTTGGCTAACGGCACTTTTACTAATACCCAAATATTCGGCAACTTGTTTAGCGCTGATGTTCTGGTGGTAGTAGAGCATAAATAACATGCTGACTTCAGCATGAGACAGACCGGCGGATTGCCAGGCCTTAGTCATAGCCGGCCGTTGGCACCTGGCCATATTCTCAATAATGTTTTGAATTGTCTCTGCCCTGTCCATAATAGTTAAGTTACTTAAATATTAACTAACTTAACAAATAAAGTCAAGCCGACACGGCCTAAAATTTGATTACTGAAAGACTCTTTAGGCTACTTATTCTTGATAAGAAGCATGTAGACTATGGCAGCTACAACTATTGCCAGCACTATAACGATAATCATTGTGCTGTGATGATGCTTAGCTGGCATCGGTGGCTTACCGGCCGGTGCTGCTGGCGGCGGTGTGTCTGCAGGCGCGGCTGCCGGAGGTGTCTCGGGGGCCGGAGCTGGTGCCGGAGGCGGTGGCGCAGCTGCTGGCGGTTCGGGCGTTGCCACTGGTGTTTGGGGTACTTGACTTGGATCCATTAACTTTTACCTCTTTAGATTATGTATTCATTCTAGCACCGCTTATGCTAAAAATGCTACTCCACTTACTGACCCTAAATGATAATTAGAGGGTGCTCCAGTAGTACCAGAAGCGCTTCAGGATTAGTGCGATAATAATCAAAAACCACAGCAGCAAGATGTCCAGATGATGACGGCGCGCAAAGGCCACCGCACCGGTCAGCCGCTTGGGTGTTTTGATGTTACCCTCGTCAAGATTATAAAGCGTGGTGTACCAAAACGCCGGAATTATCATGGACCAAATAACCATGCAAAATAGGCACAGGGCGCCGATGCGGTAGATAGTTTCAAACTGCAGCCAGGTAAGAAAACTGACGGCAAAAAGTAGCCCGGCGTTAAACAGCTGCCAAAACCAGCGCTTAAAGCGGCCGCCGGCCAGCATCGCGACTCCGGTTGTAGCTACCGCAGCAAAGCCGGCCAGTCCGATAAATTCGTTAGGGATGCCAAAGGCGTGAGCTTGGTTGCTGGTTGTTACCGTAGAGCAACTAAAAATAGGATTAAGATTACAAACCGGTACATAATGAGGGTTTTGATAGTGGTTTAATAGCTCGTTAGTGAGAACTGCCGAGGCAATTACGGCGATAGCACCAGCAATAAATAAAATCCAAGGCAAGGCTTTTGCTAGACTCCAATTTTTTTGCCCCTTTTTCATTGACTCGACTAATTATAACGGTTATGCGGTTTTTATGACAAAGCTAGGACAAATTCACAGCCCCGTTAGCGCTGGAAGCAGCTGGCCCAACAGTGAGAGTAACGCTATGACTGTAATTTATCTGGTCTTAGATTGTTTACTAAGCACCCATTGGACCGATGGACTTATCGGTTTGTCCGTACGATGAATGCAGCCGATCCAGCAACATGGCCGGCGCATTCCTTCTTTTAGCTCCGTGACAGCACGCTCGACATGTTTTTTTCTGGTCTCGGGTTTTTTGCATGTGATTACCCAGCAAATCCATTCATTGCGTGCCAGCGGCGTAAGGTCTTCCCAGCGTTCTAGCGCGAACCCGTCGGACGTAAGGGCTTGGCGTAAATCTGCGGGCACCTTATGGACCACGCCTTCGGAAATTTCTATTGTGGGCATAAACTTATTTTACAGGAATCAAAACTTCCCCGATTGAAAACGGGACTGAAGCTTACAGCTAGCTATCTAGGGGGATACGATATAAAACTTCAGGTACTTCTGAGCCGGCCGCTTTAAAGCTGCGCAGGTATTCCATTTTTGAATTGAGCCGTTGTGCCATTCTGCAAAAGGCACCAAAGCTACGGAAGTTATCGGGTTCAATGGTAGTCCTGATAGCTACTGCACCAGCTTCCCGAGCAACCTCAACGACTCTGTCTTGCAACTCCTCTACCAACCCCTGTCCTCTATACTCTGGTAGAATGCCGACTTGCCAAATAAACCACTCTGGCGGGGTATGGTCAGTTTTGTGGCTTGTTATGAAACCCACTGGCGTATCTCCATCTTCGGCTATAAAGCAGGATCTACTACTATTG
>DATKKU010000037.1:0-30676 GCA_035542755.1 Binatia bacterium
GAGTTAGCTACCCTTATAATGACGCCTGAGCAGAAAGAGAAACTCCAAAAACACGCCCGCAAACTGTGGGCTACCTACGAAAAAGAACGCGTGGAGATGGCTAGGGTTGCCCTTGGCAAGGTGGCTATGCTCAAAGAGCGGAAGAGCAAGCTAGTGAACAGCCTGATAGATAATCCTGAATACACAGGCGACATTAAAGAGGAGCTGGAGCAAATAAAGACAAAGATAGTGGAAGCCGAGAAAGTTGCTTCGGAAGCTCAGGACTTCGAGAAGGACTTCGTTGAGTTTATCGAGTACGCCTTCGGGATACTCGACAATATTAAAGACAAATGGTGGCAACTGGATAAAGCCACTATGCGGGTTTATAAACAAATGCTATTTCCGGGCGGGATACAGCTATTACCGGACAAAAAAGTTTATATACCAGAAAAAAGCCTAGTTTATTCCTACGAGACAAACAAAAAGCCGTCCGAAGACGGCAATTCTACTGAACTGGAGGGCCCAGTGGGATTTGAACCCACGACACGAGGCTTAAAAGGCCTCTGCTCTAACCGGGCTGAGCTATGGGCCCTCGTCGCCGCAAGCTATAAAGCTTGCAGGCGACGACCGTAAAATAAATTTCCGGTCGCAGCCTGCACACTTATCGCTGCGGCTCCTCTCAAAAATGTGAACGGCCTTGCCTGGTTCCCATTTTTGGTTCGATTCGACAGGGCAAAACAACAACTCATTCTATCTGTTTTTTGGCCAAAATTGCAACCTCTCTGGAGTTTTTAAACTTAACCAATTATTTTTTGGCCCGGCCTTGGGCATAATAGTAAGACCATGCGGCGCTTTAGGCGGACCACACTAATAACCGTTGGCTGTTCCTCGGCTTTAGTCGGGCTGGGGCTGTCCAGAAAAGTCAATTTACCGTCCGGGCAATGGCTGCTGATTTTTTTGTTCTGCCTGCCGTTTTTGAAACACAAAAATAGGCTAAGCTTGGTCTTGGTGATTTTGCTGGGTTTGGGCCTGGGGCTGTGGCGCGGGAGCCTATACATGCAAAAATTATCCGAGCTTAAAGCTTTGACTGACCAGCAAGTTACGGTTGAAGTCACTTCAACATCCGACGCCATTTACGCGGCGCAGTCCCAGCTGCAATTTACGGCTAACCATGCTTTGCTTATCCAGCCGTATCGTCAGGACCTGGCCGGCAGTTTTAAAATTAGTGGTTTTGGCGTGCCAATGGTTTACCGCGGCGACAGAGTCTTGGTCAGTGCCAAACTTTATCCAACCCGGGGCAGTAACCAGGCGTGGATGTCATACGCCCAGCTGCAAGTTATAGGTACCAGCAATAGCTGGATAAACAGGCTGACTCGGACTTTTACAACCGGTATGGAGAACGCCTTGCCCGAACCTCAAGCCTCATTTGGCCTGGGCCTGCTAATTGGCCAACGTACCAACCTGCCACCGCAAATTATTGCAGAACTGACGATGGTCGGCCTAATTCACATAGTAGCTGTCTCAGGATATAACCTTACAATCTTGGTGCGCGGCTCGCAGCGGCTAAGAATTAACAGCAAATATCAGCGAACCTTAATATCATTATCGTTAATCATTGGTTTTGTCTTAGTTACCGGTTTCAGCGCTTCAATTGTTAGAGCTGCAGTAGTTTCAATCCTGAGTCTTTGGGCCTGGTATTACGGCCGGGATTTAAAACCCCTAGTTATTATTGCCTTTACTGCAGCTGTGACCGGCCTATTTAATCCATTCTATGTATGGGGTGATTTGGGCTGGTACTTATCGTTCCTGGCGTTCTTTGGAGTTTTGATTGTCGCGCCGCTAATTACGGCGCGCCTGGCTAGGCCGCCCAAGCTGCTGACCTCGGTTTTAATAGAGACGCTTTGCGCCGAGTTAATGACGCTGCCGCTAATCATGATGAGTTTCGGACAGCTGTCGCTAATTGGGCTTCTGGCTAACCTACTGATTGTGCCGCTGGTGCCTTGGGCCATGTTGTTCTCTGCTGTTGCAGCGGCAGCCGGAGCTCTTATACCGGAACTAGCCGGCTGGATAGCCTGGCCGGCTAATCTGCTACTAACTTACATGCTGGACTTAGTGCACTTGCTGGCCAGTATTCCATCAATTTTTCTTCGCGTGGCCATTGACCCAACTCTAATGATTAGCCTATACGCACTACTAGTCACAATAATCATAATTGGGCACAAAAAGTTAAAAGGGCAGAGGGCTCTGGGAGAGTTGAAAAAAGCTTCCTAAAAAAGAGAAAACCCCGCTCTTGCAAGCGGGGTTGTTCTCGTGTCGCTTCTAGCCGTAGAGACGGGGCTAGTCGCAGTAGGAGGGTGTGGCGCTGACCGGCGTCTGCAGGCTGGGATAGCCGCTGACGTCGATGAACTCGGTCAGGCCGTACCGCGCTGGTCCTCGCTTGGCGTCCGGCGGCCACGGGACGAGTGTGACCAAGAGCTTGGTCACCGACTGCCCGGGCGCAAGCCGGAGCTGCCAGTACTCGTTTCCGAAACTGCCCAGCAGGTGGTCGGTACCGTTGGCGATGACGGTTCCGTACGGGTCACCGTCGGCTGCGTGGGTGACGAAGCTGAGGTGAACCGTAACCGTCAGGGTACGACTGCCGGCGTTGGTCACGACCAGCGGGAACTTGGCGTTCATGCCGGGCACCACACACGACGGGTAGCCGACGAACGACGCCGAAACCGGCACGGGCGTCGGGTTGGTGGCGGCCTTGCCGCTACGCACCTCACAGGCTGCGACGATGAGCAGGATGATGATCGCAACGACGAGCAGCCTGCCAATGAGTTTGGACACTGTTTTCTCTCCTTGGAGAATGAAGCGTTGACACGAGATTGTTGCAAACTTGTGCGGTCCCTGGGAAGTCCCAAGGACCACCCAAAAACTAGCTAGATTATAGCATAAGCTCAATAAAATGTCAACAGGGGCCAACACCTTAGAGGGGTTTTTGTAACACCTTAGACATGTTAGAATAATAGATATGTCAGGACACAGCAAATGGTCAACAATCAAGCGTCAAAAAGGCGCCAACGACGCCAAGCGCGGCGCGATTTTTACCAAGCTGGGCAATCAGATTGCCATAGCCGCTCGCGCAGGCACCGACCCTGCCACCAATTCGGCTCTAGCCATGGCGATAGAAAAGGCCAAAGCCGCCAACATGCCCGGCGCTAATATAGAACGTTCACTGGCCCGCGCTGCCGATAAATCTGCCGCACAGCTAGAGGAAGTTATGTACGAGGGCTACGGCCCGGGCGGCGTAGCCATTTTGGTAGAGTGCGCTACCGACAATAAAAATCGTACCTTGCCAGATGTCCGCTCGGCCTTTACTAAAAACGGCGGCAACATGGCCGAGCAAGGTAGCGTAGCCTTTCAGTTTAGCCGCAAGGGTGTTATCCGAGTGAAAGGCACCGGTGACGAGGTAGAGCTGGCGGCGATTGATGCTGGTGCCGAAGACATAGCTGCCGAGGCCGAAACTGCCGAGACAGTTATTTATACCGCGCCGAATGAACTTGCTAAAGTTCGCGATGCGCTAAAGTCAGCCGGCCTGGAATTGACCGAGGCCGAGCTTACATATGTGCCAAATAACACCATTGAAGTGTCCGATAAAGAAACCGCTCGTAAAGTCATAAATCTTATGAATGCCCTGGAAGATTTAGATGATGTTTCGGCGACTCACACCAACTTTGATATCGCCGACGGCGTAGAGGTCTAGCCATGCGCCTGTTTTTATCAAGTGAGAACCTTGGTAATTATCCAGAAGTTTTTTTGAATATGGTTGGTAAAGGCAACAAATTGGCTTTAGTAGAGAATGCCAAAGACTATGTCGATGAGCCCGAAAGAAAGCTAAAGGTTCAGCAACACATAGAACAGTTTTCAGACCAGGGTTTTGATGTCGAGGAAATTGATTTGAGGGGCTATTTCGATAGACAGGACAGTCTCCTGGAGAAAATAAAGGAATTTGGCGGGGTCTTCGTTTTTGGCGGCAATACTTTTATATTGCGACGAGCCATGGCTGCCAGTGGCTTCGATAAAGTACTCCAGGACTTAGTATTAAATGGCCAACTATCATATGGCGGATCAAGCGCTGGCTCTTGTGTTACCGCAAAGACTTTACATGGGATAGAGTTTGGTGATAGGCCCCAGCCCGAAGATGTCCCCGATGGCTACCCGAACAAAGAAATCATTTGGGACGGACTCGGCTTTGTTAATTTTATGGTTGTTCCGCATTATGGTTCTACCTGGTGGGGCAAAGAGGCTGACGAGTGTATAAATTATCTTAAAGAGCATAGCTTGCCATATAAAATACTAAAAGACGGCCAAGTTATAGTGATAGACGCAGACAAAGAAGAATTTCTAAAATGAGAATAATTGGCATTGACCCAGGCACCGGAATCTTGGGATTTGGAGTCATTGAGACCGCTGGGGGCGGCAAGGTCAAGCTAATTGACGGCGGTGTTATACGCACCAATGTGCATCAGCCGCTGGACGAGCGACTGATTGAAATTTATCGCCACGTTGCCAGCGAAATTGCCAAATATAAGCCCTCGGTTATGGTCATAGAAAAACTATTTTTTGCTCAAAACGTAACAACGGCAATGAGTGTTAGCCACGCCCGCGGCGTTGTCATGTTGGCCGGCAAACTGGCTGGACTAGAAATTATAGAATACACACCACTGCAAATTAAGCAGGCTCTGACTGGTTACGGCCGAGCCGACAAAAAGCAGATGCAGGAGATGGTCCGGATTTTATTAAATTTAAAAGAAGTGCCAAAACCGGACGATTGTGCCGACGCTCTGGCTGCTGCGCTAATGTATGCCACGGCGCGTCGTGTAGAATAAAGTCATGATTGCATCTCTAGAAGGCAAGGTAAGTGAAAAGACCAAAGACGCCGTGATTTTGGACTGCGGCGGCGTGGGCTACGGGCTGTATGTCAGCTTTGAGGACTTTGGAATTTTGAAAGTTGGCGAAACTGCCAAGCTCTATATCTATGAAAATATACGAGAGTCGGCACACGACCTGTTCGGCTTTATAAAACCGGAAAATAAAACCTTGTTTGAGCAGCTTCTGACGGTCAAAGGGGTCGGGCCCAAAATGGCGTTGGCTGTGTTAAACATAGCTGGCCTTGCTCAAGTTCGCCAATCCATTGCTGCTGGTGATACTAAGTTTATTTCTCAGGCCAACGGCGTTGGCCGCAAGGCCGCCGAGCGCATAGTCGTAGAGCTAAAGGACAAAGTTGGCCTGGCCGCAAGTGAAACAGCCACCAGTTTTCTGACTACGCCAGCCGCCGACCCCAACGATGAAGCGCTGCAAGGGCTTGTCGCTCTTGGATACTCAGTTGCTGACGCCGCCGAAGCACTGAAAAAAGTTGACCCCAAATTATCGCCAGAAGACCGTATCAAACAAGCTCTAAAGAGTTAAAATATATTTATGACCGAAACCGTATATACACCGCCAGCCGAGCAAGAAGATAGCCAGGAACCCCTATTCGGGGAAAGGCAGGGTGCTTACGGAACCTCATATACTTACGGTGCTCAAACAATTGACCAGTTGCCAATTGCCTATGAAACTCCGGAAAAACCCAAGCCGCTGGCCGAAATGACCGCCGACGAGATGATTGAAGTGGCTCTGCAAGACAGGTTAGCGCAGGACCCTTATGGGTTTTTTGACCCCAGACGCAACGCATTTATTAGCAAATATCACTGGACTCCGTATAGAGAAAGCGAAGTTTCTATCGCTGTTGGTCAGGACAGGTTTGCCAACCCAGGCCTAGTCACATATTTGCTGGGGGCAAGAGACAAGGGCGGCATGAACGCAGTTAGGCGAGTTGTTAACAATGTAGATAAGGCAAGGAGCGACATAACGCATGAAGTGGAGCTTTTACGCGAAGCTCAAGATGTCCACTCTGGGCAATTTAATCCAGACCTCATAAAAGCTAAGCCGTTAACCAGGCAGGCTATGGCCAGGGCAATTTATGCGCGTAGTTGCTTGGATCGTTTTGAGTGGCCAAACCATCACTTAAGAAAAATAAAATCACCCAAAGTTAACTCTAAAGTTGATGCTAAGCTGCAGGCTATAACGGGAAGGTTAGCCGGCCTGCCAGATGAAGAACTGGTGCTGTTGGCCGAGCGTGCACTGGGCCACCAACAGGCAAGAGGTAAGTTCCTAGCCGAGCAGTACGAGCAGGCAAGGGAACATTACGATACGACCGAATTAGTAGCCGCCGCCAGATCAAATGTTTGATAGTTTGCCCAAACCATTCTTTATACTCGCACCAATGGACGATGTCACGGATACGGTTTTTCGTCAGATAATTACGGACTGCGCCCGCCCGGACCTATTTTTTACGGAGTTTGTGAATGTAGATGGCTTGCAAAGTCCAGGCAGAGAACGCTTGCTGCATAAATTGCTGCTGACCGACAAGGAAAAGCCGGTAATTGCACAGCTATGGGGTCTAAAACCAGAAAACTTTAAAAAAACTGCGGCCGAAGTTAAAGCTATGGGCTTTAGCGGGGTAGACCTAAACATGGGCTGCCCGGTAAAAACGGTTATAAAAAATGGTGCCTGTGCGGCACTGATAAATAACAGGGAAATGGCACTAGGTATTATAAAGGCGACCAGGGAAGGGGTTGGCGAGGACTTCCCTGTCAGTGTTAAAACGCGCGTTGGGTTTGCTGACGTGGATATGACTTGGATTGAATTTCTACTTTCTAAAAATATACTTAACATGTTAAGTATTCATGGGCGCACGGCAAAACAATTATCAAAAGTTCCGGCCAACTGGGATTTAATTGGGCAAGTTCCAAAAATGCGCGATTCCCTGTCACCAGATACTCTGATTGTTGGCAACGGCGACGTTGAAAACTGTCGGCAAGGCTTGGAGTTAGCCCAAAAACATAACTTAGACGGCGTGATGGTTGGCCGAGGCATATTTTCCGACCCGTTTTTGTTTGCCGAACATAGTTCATGGGACACCTGGACTCCCGAGCAAAAAGTAGACCTGTTTAAAAAGCACATAAAACTGCACCTGCAAACCTATAAAGGCGGCGAGCGGCGCTTTGAGACGCTACGCAAGTTTTGTAAGGTTTACATTAACGACTTTGACGGAGCATCCGAATTGCGGGCCCGGTTTATGGAAACCCGTAACCCTGAAGAAGCTCTAAAGATTTTATCAAAGACTTGAAGGATAAATATGGTGGGGGTGCCTGGACTTGAACCAGGGACCAATCGGTTATGAGCCGACTGCTCTAACCACTGAGCTACACCCCCGCATCTGTTAGGCCGAGCCTGTCAACAGATAAGATTATATCAGCTGGGCAAGGTATTTTATAATTAGGTAGGATGTTAAGCGAAATACAAACATTTTGGTCAAAGAATAAAAAGCAGTTGCTTGATGTGCGGAACATCGGGCTTTATATTTTTGCAATTATAGTGCTGGCAATTGCCTGGAGTACGGGCAGAACCATACAGAGTAATTATCAGCTGCAAAAGCAGGTTAGTTTGCTGGCCCAACAAAATGAGGTATTGCAGCTGCAAAATCAAAATATGGACCTGCAGAACAAATATTTCCAGACCGATGAATATTTGGACTTGGCAGCCAGGCAGAATCTGGGATTGGCTGCCCCCGGCGAAAAAGTTTTACTAGTGCCAAACTCGGTAGCTCTAAAGTACGTTGACCAAGCAACCGTACTTACCCAGCCAGCCAATTCCTCACCAGCCGATAACCGTCCAAAATATGTAAAAAATGCCGAGGCCTGGCGTGATTTTCTGCTGGGCCGCCAACCACAGGGCTAAGCTAACTGCCCTTGTCGGCATACTATAATTGCACTATTCTGGTCATATGGGTGATGAAGAAATATCCGATAACCCTGATATAGTCTCGTTTTTGAAGAGTAATCATATTGCAGTCTTAGCAACTGCCAATAAGATGACAGCCGTGCCCCATGCAGCAGCCATCTATTATGGAACTAATTCTAAACTAGACGTATTTTTTCTTTCTAAAGAATCTACAACCAAAAGCAAGAACTTAGCTGATAACCCCCAGGCTACTATCGTAATTTACGAAGCTACTACCCAAAAAACGGCTCAAATCTACGGACCAGTTGAAATAGTTGATGACTCTAACATGATGGAGCGCGTAAAGAGCCTGATGTCTAAATATTCAGAGGAAACGGCTGGCACTTCTGAAATACCTCTCTCGAAGATAGACGGAGGTGAATATGTTCTTTATAAATTAACGCCCCAGTCCGTGAGGTTGGGTGAATACAAATACGGCCCCAAAGGCGATATCTTTCAAACAGCCGTGTCGCCAGGTACACCACTGGATTAGTAATCTAACAGATTGACAAAACACCCCTAACAGATTAGAATAACTTACTGGCCTAAATAATTTTACAAAATTCTGCAGTGCAATATTTTGTAAAATTAAAGAGGAGAAGCAGTGAAAGGCCGTAGGAGCGAGCAGAAATGGTCGTCTCCGCAAGCCGATAGCTTGCTTTGACGACGCGGGGTGGAGCAGTAGTAGCTCGCGTGGCTCATAACCACGAGGTCGCAGGTGCAAATCCTGCCCCCGCTACCACGTCAGAACAAACTATAGAGTTCGAGCAAATCAAAAATAGCTCGGGCTCTTTTTGATTTGCTACAGAACTCACCGTTGTTCTTCCTCTTCCGTTTTTGCTTGAGGGCAAGCAAAAACGGGTACAACGAGCTTTAGCGAGCGTCTTCTTTACCACGCAACCATGTTTTATAATCAAAAACTCCCCCGAGTCTCGGGGGAGTTTTGTTTTGAAAGTCGTTAAAACTTAACGCTCTTCTTTGGGACGAGCTTGAGCAACAGTAATGGTGCGACCACCGAGTTCTGAGCCGTTAAGCTTAGTCTCGGCAGCTTTGCCTTCATCGTCGTTTTCAAATTCTACGAATCCGAAGCCCTTGCTGCGGCCAGTGTCGCGGTCACGAACAACTGTAGCGGAAGCCACAGTGCCGTGCACGGCAAAAGCCTCGCGCAGCTCGTCGTCAGTGGTAGCGAACGGTAGGCCACCTACAAATAGTTTGTACATCTAGAATCCTTTTAGATTACTTTTATTAGGTACGACCCTTACAGTCTGGTTTTGGGTGTGGGGTAAAAGTAACCTCGAACAACTCTAGACCAAGAACAGATAAGATCCTAATATGGCAAGTTAAACATGAAAGCTGCCAAATAGCAATAAGCATTTTTAAACTGTTGACATCGCTAATGTTTATGTATAATTGGGACTAGTAACGCAAAAACAAAAAGGACAAATTAAAAATGCAGCAGCTAGAATTTGAGTTGGTGCCAGCTGGCCCTGAAGTTTCAGCTTGGGACGATGTCGTAACCGGTTCCTGAAAATATCAATTTGGTAGCAGGGGCGAGATTTGAACTCGCGACCCCAGGCTTATGAGTCCTGTGCTCTAACCAACTGAGCTACCCTGCCTCAATTGAAGGACAACCTACGGTTTTCCTTCAGCGCTCGGTCGGCAAAGCCGAGTTTGCAAGCAAACCAAGCCGAGCTACTACCTTTCCCTTTAAGTAAACGGAGAGATAACAGAGGTGATTATAGCATACTTAATCTGTTATTTGAGGAGGTTTTGGATGGCGTTGATGAAGGCAGCCTCTTTAAGGCTTACATTTTTAGCATCGGCGGTTTTAAAGAGAGCATCGCAGGCCTTGACCATATAATTAGTCAGTTCTCTATTGACCCTATCTTCCGGCCAATGCTGCCCATTTTTATTTTGCACCCACTCCAGATAGCTGACAATTACGCCGCCCGAATTGGCTATAATGTCGGGCACAATAACCGTATTTTTTTCGTTAAGATAGTCAAAGGCAGTTTCGCTGACGGGCCCGTTAGCCAGCTCTAAAATAATCTTGGCGTTGACAACTCTAGCGTTATTTTCATTTATAGCATCCTCCAATGCGGCAAGCACCAGCACATCTACGTCACGACTGATAATCTCAGTGGCCGCCAAAACTTCTACCCCGTCTGCCTGGTAGTCGGCAAAGCTTTTTCGTTTCAGTTTGTACTTGGCTAGATCATCAGCATTTAAGCCGTCTTCTGAAACTAAAGTAGCCGCCGAATCACTGACGGCAACCAGCTTCCAGTTTGGGTGTTCGTTTGCGCCAACCGTGGCAAAAAATGAACCAACGTTGCCGAAGCCCTGAATGGCAATTCTTATCGGCTGCTTATCTAGCCCCAAGTATTTAAGAAGTTCCTGCAGCGCTATGACTCCGCCGCGGCCGGTGGCGGAGTCCCGGCCAAGACTGCCTCCGCGGTCCAGGCTTTTGCCCGTAAAGCTGGCTTTTGTTTTGTCGCCGGTCAGCTGCTCGTACTCATCAACCATCCAGTCAATAATCTGCGGGTTGGTATTAACGTCTGGTGCTGGTACATCTTTATCTGGTCCAATGTTTGTCTGCAGATGACGAACGTATTTACGGCTGAGCTCTTCCAGTTGCTGGTCGCTTAGTTTTTTTGGGTCTACGCTGATGCCGCCCTTGCCCCCGCCCAGCGGTAGGCCGACGGCAGCTGTCTTAAAACTCATTAGCGTAGCAAGTGCCCGGACTTCGTCTAAATCAACGTTGGGGTGAAAACGAATACCGCCTTTGTACGGGCCCCGGCGGTTGCTGTGCTGAATACGATAGGCGTCAAACATTTGCCCGTCATCAAGCTGGATTTCAAAAGCGTGCTCTTTATCTATCTCTATCAGCTTGTTAATTGTCTCCTGGTCTAGGCCTAGTCTTTGTCCGGCGCGGGTAATTAGCGAACGGGCGGTATCAAGCATTTATAAACTCCTACTAGCTTTTGCAAACTACTCAATTATAAACCGTTACTATAAAATTTAAAGAATGGATAAGCGCGAACAATCAGTCAAGTCCAGGCCGGACAATGTTGATAAGGCCTTTAAAGTAAGCCTTTATCTAAAGGGTCTGGACGGACTTTTAGAGATTTTTGGGGGCATTTTGCTACTTCTCATCACGCCCGACCAAATTAATCACTTAGCGCGTTGGTTGACCGAGGGCGAGCTTTCGGAGGACCCCCATGATTTTATCGCCAATCACGTATTAAAGACGGCACATAGTTTAACGGGAGCCTCACTGGCTTTTGGTGCGGCCTATCTACTTAGTCATGGGATAGTCAAAGTTGTCTTGGTGATTGAAGTTTTGCGTAACCACCTGTGGGCCTACCTGGCCCTAATCGCTGTTACCGGACTATTTGTAATTTACCAAATCTACAGGCTGCTGGTGGACGGATTTTCAGCAAGCCTGTTTTTACTGACTATCTTTGACATAGTAATCATTTATCTAACGCAAAAAGAATACCGCCGGCACAAAGCCCGGCACGATTTTGCCACCGACAAAGTTTAAACAAGTTCAATAATTTGGGCGTTTGGAAGTTCGTCTTCAACTGGGACTTCAATTTGCTCAATGTGCCGATTTGAAATTTCCTGAAGCAGAGCCAGGCCATGAGTCCCGTGACCGACAACCAGTATATTGTCGGCATCAATGCCTTTTAAAAGAGCAACAGCGGCTTTAGCACGCCGCAGCAAGTGCTCTTCAGACTCGACGCCCGGCACACTCTCAAAGTCTTTTCCATCAGCCACAGAATATGGCTGTTGTTGCCAGTCGCCGTAATTACGTTCCATAAATAAATTGGAATATACAATTTTGTCCAGAGGGTAGCCAATTTCTGCGGCAATAATTTTAGCCGTTTCGCCGGCCCGAACTAAGGTTGAGCTGACTATACAGTCTATATTTAAAGAACCAGCCTTTTTAGCGGCTGTTTTTGCCTGTGCGCGGCCAAGGTCAGTTAGCGGCGCATCCCACTGGCCAGTAAATACCCGCCGGGCATTGCCAAGACTCTCCCCGTGGCGGATAAAGTACAACTTCTTCATAGCTGCTAAGATTATAGAGTATGAAAGTCAATATTCCACCTGGTAAATATATTTTGGCAGTCAGCGGCGGCGTGGATTCTATGGTGCTGCTGGACGTCCTATCCGCCAAAAAAAGCCTGGAGCTGGTTGTAGCGCATTTTGACCACGGCGTTAGAAGTGCTTCAGGTCAGGACGCGCAGTTCGTGCAAAGAAAAGCCCAGGATTACGGGCTGCCTTTTGAGCTAGGCCGTGGACGGCTTGGCGCTGGCGCCAGTGAAGACGCGGCCCGGGTAGCCCGCTATGAATTTTTAAACTACCTGAAGAATCAACACGAAGCCAAAGCGATTATTACAGCTCACCACCAGGACGATTTAATTGAGACAGCGTTTATAAATTTGAGCCGAGGCACCGGTCCGCGCGGCCTAGTTTCTATTTTGCGTAACCCTGACGTGCTAAGGCCGCTTATCAATTTTTCAAAACAGGATATCTTAAACTACGCCGGGCAGCACTCCATCCAGTGGGTTGAGGACGCTACCAATTCGGAAGATAAGTACCTGCGAAACTATATTCGCCACAACCTTACCGAGCAGTTAACGGACCAAGACAGGCGCAAAATTCTAGCCAATATCAACCACATCAACGCTGCAGTTGAGGAGCTCAACTTACTGACTGTCAATATTTCGCAAAGAATTCTGGTTTCCGAGCGGGTAGTTGACCGGCAGGCTTTTATGTTGCTGCCGGCGTCTATCGGCAATGAGTTTTTGCGGCACTGGTTAGTAGGTTTAAAAGTTAATGATATTGATAGAAAAACTATTGAGCGATTATCAATCGCTATTAAAACCGCAAAACCTGGCTCCGGTTACGATATAAAAAACAACTTTGTGCTTCGCCTAGACAAACAGACTGCTCAGATTACCAACACCTTATAAACGGCCTGTTATAATAGCTGCATATGGATAGAAAGCAATTCCGCCTTGGTTCTGACAAGCGTGGCGGCAAGGGAGGCCGCAACCGCTTTAAGAATATTGGCTTTGTAATTCTTGTAGCGCTATTTGCGCTAATTGTTTTTGCCGCCTTTAAACAACCAACCACGCTCAAGGATGTTCCATTTTCGCAGGCAGTGTCTGATGCCAACAGCGGAAAAACTTCCCAGATAGTAGTTAACGGCAACCAGCTTACTATTACGCCAAAGGGCCAAAGCCAAGCCACAGAGCGCTCGTATAAAGAAGACGGCTCCAGCATTTATGAGCAGGGTCTGCAGCAAGGCAAAGTAACAATTACCAATAAACCTACCTCTAGCACGGGCGATAACTGGGTTAGTTTGCTTCTTGGCAGCATCCTGCCAGTGCTAATTATTGGCGGCCTGCTAATTTTTATGTTTCGGAGCGCCCAGGGCCAGGGCAATCAAGCACTGAGCTTCGGTAAAAGCCGGGCGCGTTTATATGGCAACGAAAAAGACCGCATCACCTTTAGTAATATTGCCGGCAATGACGAGGCCAAGCAGGACTTGGAAGAAGTCGTTGAGTTTCTGAAGTTCCCCAAAAAGTTTGAAGGCGTAGGGGCTAAGATTCCAAAAGGGGTACTGCTTGTTGGGCCTCCGGGAACTGGTAAAACAATGCTGGCCCGGGCTGTAGCCGGCGAAGCCAATGCTCCGTTTTTCAGCATCAGCGGCTCTGAGTTTGTGGAAATGTTTGTGGGTGTCGGCGCATCCAGAGTGCGAGATTTATTTAACAAAGCTAAGAAAAACGCCCCCTGCATTATATTCATTGATGAAATTGACGCGGTTGGTCGGCGCCGCGGTAGCGGTATGGGTGGCGGACACGACGAGCGCGAACAAACCCTCAATCAAATCCTGGTTGAGATGGACGGTTTTGAGCAAGGGCAAAACGTTATTGTACTGGCGGCCACTAACCGTTCCGACGTACTAGACCCGGCGCTACTGCGCCCCGGAAGATTTGACCGACGGGTTAACATTGACCTGCCCGACCGCCGAGACAGAAAGCTAATTTTGGCCACCCACTTTAAGGACAAACCGGTTAGCAAAGAAGTTGACCTTGATTCCCTGGCTGCTAAAACTGCCGGCAGCAGTGGTGCCGATTTGGCCAACATTGCTAACGAGGCGGCTATTATAGCCGCTCGTCATAATCGCAAGGTTATAGAAAATGAAGATGTAGTCGGTGCCTTTGAAAAAGTCGCCATTGGCCCGGAACGCAAGAGCAAAATTATGAGCGACAAAGAAAAAGAGCTAACGGCTTATCACGAGGCCGGTCACGCCGTCGTTGGCCACGTGCTGCCCGATAGCGATATGGTTCATAAAGTTACCATCATCCCGCGCGGCGGAACCGGCGGTGTGACGTGGTTTATTCCTCCAGAAGACAAAAGCTACCACAGCATTATTGAATATAAGGATGTTCTGGCGCGCATGCTTGGAGGCAGGATGGCCGAGGAGCTGGTCTACGGCCCGGACCGAGTGACAACCGGTGCTGGCTCGGATCTGCAAAAGGCTGCTGAGCTGGCCCGCGACATGGTAATGAATCAGGGCATGGGTGATAAGCTTCGCGACCAAGTCTTCCAGGTTGACGAGGGTATGATGCTGGAGCGGTTAGTGCACGAGCGTCAGTACAGTGACGAAACCGCTAAAGTCATTGATGATGAAGTTGAAGCGCTGATAACCGAGGCTGCCCGACGGGCCAAAATAGTGCTGAAGCTGAACCTGAAGAAATTAGAAGAGCTCAAAGACTCGTTGCTTGAAAAAGAAACCGTAGAAGCCGAAGAAGTAGAGGAAATTTTAAAGGGCACTCACATGCCCAAAGAAGCTGCCCTGTATTAAGTTTGTAGAATTTTAATCTACAAACTAACAGATAGAAATCAACAGAATAGTCATCTTATCACAGGACCATGTCGTATAATTAGTGACATGACTTATAGATTGCTTCTGGAAAACATACTGGATGTTTTTAGTCTTAGCGATAACGCCAAAAACATATTCATTACAAGCTATCAATCGGGCGACCAGACTGTTGGTCAATTGGTAGAGCGACTTGGCATGGACCGCTCGTCTGCCTACCTGGCTATTGACCAATTAAAAACACTAGGGCTGATTGAAATTGACGAAAGCCGTCGTCCAAAATTAGTCCACGCCGTTGAACCGCGCAAACTGCTCGGCCGAATAGAAACAAAAATTCAAGACCTTGAGCAGGTTTTTGATAAAACCCACGATAGTTTGCCCGAGCTGATGGCGGCCTATAAATCCCAAAGTCGCCGTCCGACCCTGCAAGCCTACAACGGCAACGATGGCCTGAGACAAATTATGGAGGACATCTTGAGCAGTAAGGACGAGGAGGTACTGCTTTTTACTAACCAGGCGGCCGAGAGAGAATCGTTTAGCGACCATAACCACGACTATTTTATTAGGAAGCGAAAACAAAACAACTTGAGCATAAGAGTGATTGCGACGGATGATCAATATGCAAAAAAACTGGCTGCAGATGATGCCCAAAATCTTCGCCGAACCAGAATTTACTCCGGCAAGCCGCCGTTTGAGTGCGAGACATATATCTATGGAGAGAGCGTAGCGATGCTAAGCTTTAGTGACGAAATTATTGGCTTTATAGTTAATTCTGCGGATTTTTCAAAACTGCAGCGCTGGCAGTTTGAAAAAATATGGGAGCAGCTATGAAAGCCCTAGATTATAAAACGTCAAAAGCTTATCTAAGGGATAGTTTTATAGACTTTGAGTCTGCGAATTTAAGCATTGCCAGCTCGCCGGTTTTATATGGCCTGAGTGTTTA
The DNA here is from genome assembly GCA_035542755.1 of Binatia bacterium. Taxonomy (GTDB): domain Bacteria; phylum Patescibacteriota; class Saccharimonadia; order Saccharimonadales; family UBA10212; genus RYN-425. The sequence continues at coordinate 15,690 of DATKKU010000037.1, forward strand.
TACGGTCTTTAATGTCAGCTGGGATGAGCCCCACCAGCGGCTGATAATTTTTAGACCAAGAGACCACTATGACAGACTGATTAGCTCAAGCAGCATCATGGACTTTAATAGCTTTGCCGACGATTGGCCGTACCCTAAGTTTGAGAAATTGCTGGTAGATTTACTGAAGCACAACCAGGTTAAAGAAGATGTTTTGGTTAGAGTCAGTGTGTTTGTTGACGAGCTGGTAGCGGGCACAAGGCTCAACGGTCTGACAAACAGCCTTAGTGCCTACATTTATCCGAAGGGCGAGATTTTAAAGCGCTCTGGCGCTAATCTTTGTGTTTCCAGCTGGACGCGGACCTCTGATAACTCTATACCTTCGCGGGCTAAGGTTAACGGCAGTTACATAAATGCCTCGCTTATGAAAAACGAAGCCCTGCAAAATGGCTACGACGATGCTATATCAATTGACCAGCACGGGCATGTCGCGGAAAGCACGGTTGCCAATATATTTATTATTAGAGGCGGCAAACTAGTTACTCCTGATTCCTCTACCGACATATTAGAGGGTATAACCAGGGACTCGGTCTTGCAGCTGGCTCAAGAGCTTGGGCTTCAAGTGGTTGAGCGTAGTGTAGATAGGAGCGAGCTTTACGTTTGTGATGAAGCGTTCCTGAGCGGCAGCTCAGCCGACATTGTGCCAATCCTATCCATTGATAGGAGACCAGTTGGTAACGGAAAGGCCGGGAATCTGACCAAGCAAATAGCTAAAGAATACGAGTTAGCAAGGTTGGCTAAAAACCGCAAACACGAAAAATGGTGTAAGGTGGTGGAATGTCCATGAAAGTCCTGGTTCTACTCGGTGGCGACTCGCCGGAGCGTGAAGTTTCGCTTCGGTCTGGTGAAGCGGTCAGTGACGCACTACGGGCTGGCGGTCATGAAGTTTATGAGTACGACCCCAAGCATGGCTACGATGGACTTAGTGAGTTTAAAAACAAGGTAGATGTAGTTTTGCCTATAATTCATGGTGTAAACGGCGAGGACGGGGTACTGCAAAAAGAGTTGGAGGCTAGGGGATTTAAGTTTCTTGGTGCCGACTCAGTAAGCTCGGCGCTTTGTTTTGACAAGACAGCCATAAAACAAATACTTAACAAGTTAAGCATTCTGACGCCTCGGAGCGAGATAGTTGATAAAGATTCTTTCAGTAGCTCATCCATAAAGGCCAGTGGCCGCTACGTACTTAAGCCCATCAAGGGTGGCTCAACAATTGATGCTTCTATAGTGAATGACTCTACCGACGACGCCGATGCAAAGATATTTGATAAATATCCGACCATGCTACTTGAAGAGCTAATCGTCGGCAATGAGATTACCGTTCCGGTTCTTGACGGCAAAGCGTTGCCGGTGATTGAGATTATCCCACCGACCGGTGAGGACTTTGACTACGAAAATAAATATAACGGCGAAACCCAGGAGCTATGCCCGCCAGTTAATGTTAGCCAAAAGCTCCAGGCTGAGGCCCAACAAATAGCCGAGCGCTTGCACGCCGCCGCCGGCATTCGTCATTTGTCGCGCACCGATATTATTATTGATAAAGACGATAAACTATGGGTGCTAGAGATAAACACTATGCCGGGCATGACCAGTCAAAGCCTGTTTCCTAAAAGCGCCAAGGTGGCTGGAATTTCTATGACCGAGTTGGTGGAGCGCTTTTCGCGTATGGCCATCAAATCTTAAGAGACTTGTATAAATGTTAAACTATGGTCATGGCTGTTGAGAGAATTACCAATACCACTGTAGACGATGATGCTAGCGAACAAGAGTTTGAGCAAACGCTGCGGCCCCATGATTTTGCTAACTACATTGGCCAGGAACGACTTAAAAAGAATCTAAAGCTGTCAATTGGCGCCGCCAAAAAACGCGGCGAGCCGATTGACCACGTACTGCTTTATGGTCCTCCGGGACTTGGTAAAACAACCATGGCCACGGTTATCGCCAACGAAATGGGCGCCCAAATTAGAGTTACCAGCGGTCCGGCAATTGAGCGAGCCGGTGATTTAGCGAGTTTACTGACTAATTTACAAGATGGCGACATTCTATTTATTGATGAGATTCACCGCCTGCACCGAACAGTTGAAGAGGTGCTGTACGCCGCTATGGAAGACTTTAAGCTGGACATCATGTTGGGCAAAGGCCCCAGCGCCCGCTCGCTGCGGCTTGATTTGCCCAAGTTTACTATCATCGGGGCCACCACCCGCACTGGTGCTTTAGCGGCACCGCTGCGTGACCGTTTTGGTATAATCCACCGCCTGGAATTTTATACACCGGATGAGATTGCCAGCATTATTAAACGTTCGGCCGATATTTTGAACGTTAAGATTGATGATAAATCGGCGCGTCTGTTGGCCGGTCGCGCGCGCCTAACGCCGCGAATCGCCAACCGTTTGCTAAAGCGGGTTAGAGATTACGCCGACATGAACGGCGACGGAATTATAGACGAGACCATAGCCGCTAAAGCTCTTGGACTACTGGAAATAGATGAGCTTGGACTAGACCCGGCCGATAGACATCTTCTGATGGTCATCATTGAACACCATAACGGCGGACCGGTTGGAGTAGAGACCATCGCTGCCCTAACCGCTGAGGAGCGTACGACCATAGAAGACTTTCACGAGCCATATTTAATGCAGATTGGTTTGCTGGAGAGAACACCGCGCGGCCGCAAACTTACGCCACGAGCATGGAAGCACCTGGGCAAAAAGCCAACCGGTAAGCAGCCCGGCTTACTATAGCTCTTACTCTCTGCAAGCTATATAATCGTTTATAAATGCAGCCAACTAACCCAATTCAGCCACCCAGCGAAGATGACGATTTATTGGGCCACGATGAGCAGGTTTTGGTGGTTATACACCAACACTGGGCCGGCGCCGCGGAAATCTACGGCTTGGCTATATTCTCGCTACTAAGCCTGGTGATTCTTGGTTTTTTTGTAATTCCGGGCCTTAATTTATCAGCCCAGACAGCGGCTCTTGCTACCAGTTTGGCAATTTTTGTGATTGGGCTATTTTTGGCGGTGCTGATGGCGGCCATCTATATTTATCACAAAAGCAGCCTAACTCTGACCGACAGAAGCATCGTTCAGCTGGTGCAGCGCACGCTATTTAATAGAAAATTCTCAAGACTATCAATGTCCAACGTAGAGGATGTAAATTGCGAGCAAAAGGGCGTAATTGCCAACATGCTTGGCTACGGCACGTTGACCGTCCAGACCGCCGGGGAAGAGGACAACTTTGTTTTCAAATTTTGCCCAACACCAAATATTTATGCCGAGCGAATTTTGGCTGCCCGCCAGGCCTATACTACTCATAAAGACGATAAAGACCCGAGTTCACAAACTACTTAACAAGCTAAGTAGTTTGTGAAGAACTAAATATCTATTCCTGAAATGGATTATTGCGGGCCGATTCAAACAGGCTATGAACCTGCGTGTTATTTTGTTCTAGTGTTTTAATTTGGTTTATGGCCGTCTGGTCAACTCCTGGTATTTGGGTTTGCGCGTTGGTCTCGGCTTCGTGCGACGGTTCCGCGGTGGATAGCTTACTAATTTGCCAGACCACTAAAATATAGGCCAGCAGCACTGTTATAGTTGCCGCAAAAGATATGTGGCGGCTGGCTTTTTTGGCGAAGGCCTCAAGACCTAACTTAATTGATTTGATGTCTATGTCTGTCTTCATCGTTTATTACTTTCTGGCCTCACGGCTTTATAAATATATTAACGGTCAACGTAAAATCTATTTCGTCATTACTGCCGCTGTCGCTGGGTTGTATGTTGACCTGAGTTATCTGGGCGGTCCGGCGGTTACTCTCAATGCCCTTTAGAAAGCTCAGCATCTTGGCGTAGGTTACTCTCTGATCATCGGAGACTTGAGAGCCGGTGGCCGGAGTAATGGTTAGCTGGACACTGTAAAGTCCCGGAATGCCGGATACTGGCTTGGCCTGGCTTATGGTTTTACTGACTGTAGCTGATGAATCTCCGGTTGCTGGTGGCGCAGCCGACGAGCCCTGCAGGCCAAGGCTACTGGCCGGGAAACTGACACTCTGTAAAGCGATTCCGGCTTGCTGGGCAATTTGGAAGATTTCCAGTACGGCCTCGGCTTGATCTTTATCGTTCGGGATTACACTGCTGGCTATAGACTTAAAATAACTGTATTCGGCGATAGTTTTTTTAGAAGCTTCTAAACTTGCCAGTTGGGCGTCGGCGGTCTCATTCTTTAGCTTTGAATCAACCATCTTATCGCTCTCGCTCTTAAGAAGCGACAAACCAAATACGCAGATAACTACAAATACCAGAATCAAAAAGCCCAGGATGCCGACTAAGACTAGGCGGAAGCGTTTGCTATCCATTACTGACCCCCCTGGGGCACATTTTGATATTTTTTCTGTGCCGAACTATTGAACAAAGCTTTAAACGTGCCGCTGCAAGGATAGGTTCCGCTGCCGGCGCAGTTGATATTTACAATATCAACCTTGGAAAAAATGCCGTTACTTGGGTCATCCAAATTGACGGCCACTTGAGTGGCCGAGCCATAATCCTTAGCACTGACGCTTAAATCTACAGCGCCGTTGACTTTGGTGAGTGTCAGTGACTCCAAAACAGCGCCCGATGGCATCAGCTTGCCGATGTCCTGAATCAGTTTGGAGAAGTCTACCTCGCTACTCAAAATCCGGTCAATAACTTTAATATCGCCGGATATGGTAGTGGCGTCACTTTGAACTTTTGGCAGGTTTTGGGCCTGCAGCTGAGCCTCGGTTTGGCTTAGCTGATTTTGAAGACTAGCATACTGGCTATTTATATATATCCAGCCGCCGGCCAGTATCAGTACCAGGCCGCCAATGGCCACACCGGCTCCAAATATCCAGCGTCTGAGCACCGAGTTTCGCCGGCCGAAACGTATCCGCAGAGCGTGTTCTGGCGGCAAAAGATTAATCATACAAAAATATCCTTAGGATTTAACGAGGCTTCGCCGGCCACCGTTATATAGGCCGACTGCTCCAGCTCGGATGGTTTTTTCAGGTGACCAAAGTCAAGATTTTGCCAGGGGTTGAGGGTTTTGGCCGGCAGATTTAGTTGCTGCGACAGATATTGGTTAATGCCCGGCATGGTCGCACCGCCGCCACTGGTTATAATGTGAGCGATTTTATTCTTGGACTGACCGACGCGGTCATCGTAATAGCGTGTAATCTTGCGCACTTCTTTAACCAATGCGTCCAAAACCGGTGCAATGGCAGCAGCTATCTGCTGTTGATTTTCACTGACGCCAATGCCGTATTTGCTTTTCATTTCGTAGGCCTGGTGTTCGTCTATGCCCATTGCTTCACTAATTAGTCTGGTAATCATCTCGCTGCCGCCAGCCAGGGTGCTGTTGACTATCATTGTCTTGTCAAAAACCGCCACATCAATGGCGATTGAGCCAAAATCAATCAGAATGGAAGGCTCGGTATGCGAAGCGTCAGCGATGCCAAATAACCGCGAAGTCGCGTTCATAGACGGCTCTATAGCTACGGGGTCCAAATCCAGTGACTGCAAAAGTTTAACGTAGCTATCAACTATAACTCTGGGCGCGGCTACCATCAGAAGCTCCATATCCTGGGCCGTGCGCGACGAAACCTCGTAATCTATATATAGATTGTCCACCGGCATTGGGATATACTGCTCGGCTTCTAGTTTAATGGCTTCAATGATGTCGTCGCTTGGCATTACCGGCAATTTTAGCAAGCGGCTAAAGGTGTGCGAGGTCGGCAGCGAACAAGCTACCCGCCGCGTGTAAATTGAGCCGCGTAGGTCGTTTTTAAAAAGAGAATGTACGACTTTGGAGACCTCGTCAAAGTTGCTTATCACACCATTAACGATGGCCGACGAAGGAAACTTAGCCAGGCCATAACCTGCAACCTTGGGCAGTTTATCGGGCTCAAACTCCAGCTGCATGACCTTTATACTAGAATGGCCAATGTCCAAGCCAAAGAGCGGCTCGTCATGATAAAAGTTTTCTAGCCCCATCCCTATCTTTATATTGGTTATCCTTATTTACCGCAATTATAGCAATTTATAGGCCTTCGCTAAAGTGTTTGCTTAATACACAAACCCCGGATTGCTCCGGGGTTTATTATTTTAGTCTCTATTTGCGGGTTACTGCAGAGAGTTCTGGGTATAGGTAGTACCGTCTTCTAGTGATGCGTTGAGCGTGTACTTTATACAGTCGGTTCCGGCGTTGTCACAAGCGTTGCCGTTGCCGTCGTTGGGAGCATAGACATAGCAGTCGGCCGATGCGGTGCCGTTAAGGATGGCCTCAGGAGGTGTGGCGGTGTTCTTGCACGCGGCGCTAGTAGACCACTTAGGATCTTGCAGCGCGCCCAGGTCTAGACCCTTCATGTTGGTTGAAATCCAAGTGCGGTCTTGCATGTTGGCCAATGTTGGATACTTACCATTTTCTGCCTGATAAGCTTCAAGTTGTCCGTGCAGAGCATTAATGTCAGTTTTGCGCTTGGTATCTCTAGCTTTGGACTGGATACCGTTATAAGTTACGATTACCAGCGTAGCCAAAATACCGATGACTACGATGACGATTAGCAGTTCAATTATGGTAAAACCGCTAGCCGCTTTTTTTCTAAAGGAGATCATGTTAAGAGCCCACCCTTCTTAGGTTATTTTTGATTATGTTTTTAAGCTAAAGTGCTTAAGTTCCATGCCCCTGATTATAAACATGAGTAGGTCGTTGTCAAGACGGTGTTACATCAGTTATCCACTGACGTTTTTTGACAGCGATGCGATTGGGCCCATTACCGAGGCGGCAATCAATCCCACCAAAGCGCCCAGCAGAATAATCATGACTGGCTCAATGATGCTGGTAAGACTGTCAATCAGCACGTCCACCTCTTCATCGTAAAAGTCGGCGACCTTTACTAAAACCTCGCCTATCTTGCCGGTTTCCTCACCAACGGTTATCATCTGTCCGACTATTGGCGGAAAGTACTTGGCGTTAACCAGCTGTTTGCCCAGGGGCTGACCATTCTTAACCTCGCTGGCGACATTCATAATTTCTTTTTGGATTACCCGGTTGCCGACGGCCTTACTGGTGACTTCCAGGGAGTCCAGGACACTGACACCGGCGGTCATTAACGATGAAAATGTTCTGGCAAAACGGGCAATGGCAATCTTGGCGATAACTTTACCGATTACCGGAGTTCTGAGAATCAGACCGTGCCAGCGATACTTGCCCTTTTCGGTGCCGATATAATGTTTGAAAGCAAAAATAAAAATTACCGATAGAACAACTATCGGGATGGCATATTTTTGGACAAAGCCGCTTACATTTAAAAGTGCCTGAGAATAAACCGGCAGTTTGGCATTGGGCCCACCAAGGTCCTTTAGGATGCCATCAATTTTAGGCAGTATAAAAATCATGATGCCAAAAAAGGCAATGATGGTTACGGTCAGAATAACTATCGGGTAGGCCATGGCCGAGCGGATTTTTTTGCGCATAGAGGCCTCTTTTTCCACTTGGGTGGCAAGGCGTTTTAAAATATCATCCAAAATACCTCCGGCTTCGCCGGCTCGGACCATGTTGATATACACGTCGTTGAATACTTTCGGATACTTGGCCAGCGAATCAGCTAGGGACACGCCGGCTTCTACGTCGTGGTTTACGCCTCGTAAGACTTTTTTAAGATAGGGGGCTTCAGCTTGGTCGGCCAAGGTTCCCAAGCCCCGCGGCAGCGGTACGCCGGCGCTAATCATGGTTGATAATTCGCGGGTAAAGACAACTACATCGCGTGACTTGACGCTTTTGCCGCCCAGGCTGAACTTGGGGATGCTGGAGGGGGTGGCCTCTTTTATAGACAGAGGTTTGTTACCCTGAGTTTTTAGGGCGGTCAGAGCGTCTTCACGACTAGCTGCCGAGATAGTGCCATTTATATGGCGGCCGTCTTTGGCAAGCGCATTGTAGGCAAAATCAACCATTGCTTAACGCTCGCTGGTTACGCGCATTATTTCTTCCAAGGTTGTCTGGCCGCGCAAGGACTTTATAAAACCGTCGGTTTGCATAGTTACCATGCCTTCTTTGACGGCCTCTTCCTGAATACTCTCGCTGGAGCTGCCGCCGATTACCAGTTTTTGAATGGCGCTGCTCATTGGCAAAACTTCGTATATACCCAACCGGCCCCGAAAGGCTGTGCCGGTACCGCCGCGCATCCTCCACAAACGAGTAATCTTGGTATCCGAAGTTGACGGGTCGGTGGCCGGACCGATGCTGGAGCGAATGGCCTCAAGTTCCAGCTGGTGGATTTTTTTCATGTTGGTAATGTCGTTTAGACCAAAAGCTGCCTCAACGCGCTTGGCTGTGACCTCGTCGGGCCTAAAGGCTTCCATACTCTCCGGTATCAGGCGTCGCACCAGACGTTGGGCCACTACCGCCCGTACGGTGCTGGCAATTAAAAATGGCTCAATGTCCATGTCTAGCAGACGGGGCAGAGCGGTGGAAGCGTTGTTAGTGTGCAGGGTGCTAAAAACCAGGTGTCCGGTCAGTGCCGCCTGTACGGCCAAGCGTGCCGTCTCACCGTCACGAATCTCGCCGACCATGATGATGTTGGGGTCTTGGCGGAGCAGCGCCCGAAGGCCGTTGGCAAATGTCATGCCGGCCGTCGGATTAACCTGTACTTGATTAACGCCGGGAATTTTATACTCTACCGGGTCCTCAACGGTGCTGATATTGACCGTCGGCTGATTGAGCCGGCTCAAAATACTAAACAGACTGGTACTTTTACCAGAACCAGTCGGGCCGGTAAACAAAATCATGCCGTGGGGGCGGGTTAGGGCGTCTTCCAGGCGTTCTAAGTTAGCGCCCCAATAGCCGAGTTCTTGCAGAGTTGAGGCCTTGGTGGATTCATTCAAAATACGCATGACTACTTTTTCGCCGTCGGCAATTGGCAGAGTGCTGACGCGCAGGGCGTACTGGCCGCCGCCGAGTGTTACCTTAAAACGTCCGTCCTGGGGCGCGCGGCGCTCGTCAATCTTTAGGTTGCTCAAGATTTTTATACGGCTAACTAACGCCGCCAAAACCTTTTTGGGCAGCTTGTTGGTCTCGCGCAGCTGGCCGTCAATTCTATAGCGGATGCTCACAAAATCTTCGCGCGGTTCTATGTGTATATCGCTGGCGCCCTGCTTGATAGCGTATTCAATTAAAAGATTGACGGTTTTAGCTACCGGGCTGTCTTCGGCGACGTCTTCCTCGCTGACTTCTTCCTCGGCCGGCGTGCCCTGTTCGCTGGCGATAACTTGAGTCAGCTCGCTGCCGATGTTGCCGCGGTACTGATCCAGAGCCGTCAGAATATTGGAGTGGGTAGCAATGTAGACGTGGATATTGCTGCCCAGCTGCTTTTGTAAAAAGTTAAAGGCCTGGACATCATCCGGGTCCTCCATGGCCAGGTGCTTGCTGCCGTCCGGTTTGACCTCAAATAAGACGCTGTTGTACTGCCGGGCAATGTGCTCGGGGATTAAATTAAGTACTTCTTTGCGGACATTGCGTGGATTAATCTCAACAAACGGCACTTCTATTTTGGCGGCGTAAAGCTGAGTGATTTCCTTTTCACTCAGGGCGCTGCTTTGCAGGATGATGTCCTGCAAGGGTTTTTTGTCAGTTTTTTGCTGTTCCTGAAATCCCCGCAGCTGTTCGGCGTTAACTTTCGGGCTGTCTTTTAGTAAATCCAGCACCACGCTGTCACTAATACGCATATGCTTAGTATAGCTTAACATCTACCGGCGCAACCCTAGTTATTACGGCTTGTTACCGATAATAACTCTTATGTTCTCTTATAACTTATGGTTAAATAATCTATAAGCGAGTGGGCATTTAATGAAAGACAAAAACAACTCAGGCTTTACGCTGGTAGAAATAGTAGTTGGCGTATTTATCTTAGCTTTGGTGGCCATTAGTTTTACGGCTCTTTTTACCGGTCTGGTTAATAGCTCGGTCGTGGCCAAGCAAAAGGCCGTGGCCTCAACGCTGGCCACCAACCAAATGGAGTATTTAAAGTCGCTGCCTTACGACAGCCTGGCCGTAGCCGGCGGCAATATTATATCCACCACTTACATACCGGCTACCAGTACTCAAGTGGTCAACGGTGTAAGGTACACCGTCAAAACCGATATCCAGTACGCCGACGACGCTTACGATGGCTGCGGCACCTATCAAACCCAGACTATGAAGCAGGAAGAATGCCGCAACTATCCGCCGCCGGCTGGTGCTCCAGCCACCGACCAGGCGCCGTGGGACTATAAAGATGCTCAGGTTTCTGTTTACAACCGCAGCGGCACGGTGCTGGCCTCGGTTGATACTCAAATATCGGCGCGCGTTGCCGAGACTTCCAGCACTACAGGTGCACTATTTGTAACGGTCATAGACAGCAGCAATAACCCAGTTTTGGGAGCCAATGTTCATCTTGTGAATAGCACCGTCAATCCGGCGGTTGACGCCAACGCCAGCACCGACCAGTATGGTATAGCCACCTTTTATAAATTGCCGCCCGATAACGGCTATGACTATGTGATTACGGCCTCCCTTAGCGGGTATTCAACGCTGGCTACCATTCCACCCTCGGGCAGTCTGGTACCAATCAACTCCAGTCAAAAAATACTCACCCAGCAAACCACCTACTTGACCATGACCATAAAATTACAAGGTCCCGACAGCTTGCTACTAGAAACTACCGATGTAAACGGCAACCCGTTGCCGGGTGTCAAGGTTTACGTCAAGGGCGGCTACAAAAAATATACCCTCAATACCGACACCAGCTATTGTTACGATACAATTACGCCGACGCTTACCGGCTACTGCATTGCACCGCCGCCCACCTACACCAGCCCGGTCACTGACTCGGGCGGATTAGCCGGTCTTTCTAACCTTGTCCCGGGTCCCTATATATTCTGCGGCGACGCCGGCGCCACTGGTTGTTCAATTGGCGGGACTACATATTATTTGGCCGCGGCCGTGCCCTACAGCGGTACCAACATACTAAATCCGGTAAACGTGCCAATCTATAATCCGTCTTCACCTCCGTCTACGACCTACTCCTATAACAGCCACAATTACTATCAGAAGGTCAGACTGATGCTGACAACCAGCTCCAGCTTCCCGCGCGTTCTTACTATCTCGCCGGACGACGAAAGCCTGACTAGCGGCACAATAGCCAACTTTGGCTTTCAGGTTACCGGTGCTAACTTGCCAGTCTCAACAGTCGTCAAATTTAGCCAGGGCGCCAACGTTTACACGGCCTCGTGCACTGGTAATGGCAGCACAACATTAAACTGCACCGTCAATCTAACCGGTATCTCCACCGGTAGTGCCCAAATTAGCATTTCGGCTAATGGCTTTACTTTGAATTTGCCAACTAGCCCACTGCAAGGATATCTAAATGTTACGCCGTAATAAACTCACCTCTCAAGCCGGCTTCACGATAATAGAGCTTAGTGTCGTTATGGTCCTGGCGCTGATAGTTTCGCTGACGGCCTACACTGTTTTTAGCACGACGCTGAAGCAGTACTTCGGCTTGCAACAAGACGGCACCGAGTTTACCGACCTGGCCGCTCAATCACAAAGAGTTGCCACCGTACTGCGTGGCTCAACCGACATTGTCTCGGCCACCAGTAACGACCTGGTAGTCTACGCATATTTTTACCCAAACGACCAATATGTTTCTCAGGTTCACTACTATTTAAATGCCACTTCTACCAGGCTATATGCCGATGTTACGCCAATGACCGCCAACCCACCAATCGGTGTTTTAATCCCGGCAAACAAAAAAACCTATACGGTAATTGAAGACTTTCACCAGCTGGCCGGAGTCAACCTATTTGTTTACCTAGACGACACCGGCAACACCCTTGCCATGCCAATTGCCGATGAGCACACTATTAAGGGCATACAAATTAATCTGGCAGTACCGGCCGACCATCCAACGCCCAATGGCAACCAGCAAATTTCGCTGCAAGTCAGTTTGCGCAACAGGAAGACAAATCTATGAAGCGTTTTTGGCAACTCAATGCTCAAATAAAAGATGAAACCGGCTTTATCCTGCCAACTATTCTTAGCTTTATAATTGCCGCCGTAATTTTAGCGGCGGCGGTTGTAGAGGTTATTGACAGCAACTTAACGACCGTCAATAACAATATTCAGAGGCAACAGGCCTTTAACATTGCCGAGGCCGGCATCAACTATTACCTCTGGCACCTAAGTCATAACGCCACCGATTTTAAAGACGGCAAAACTACGCCCACGACTCCGGATCCAAACCTGGGCTACGGCCCTTATGTCCATAACTATGTTGATAGTAACTCTGTTAACGAGGGGACTTTCACCCTATGGATTAAGCCCCAAGGCAATGGTTCAACCATAGCTACCGTCCGCTCCATCGGCAAGGTCAAGGGCACCAACAGCATCAGGACTATAGATGCCCAAATCGGGGCACCGAGTTTTGCCAGCTATGCGCTGGCTGGCGATTCGGCGCTATGGTTTGGGCCAGATGAGACGGCGGCTGGTCCAGTGCACTCCAACCAGGGCATTCGTCTGGATGGGCCCAATACCGACGATGTAACCAGCGCTAATGCGACCTATACGCCTTCTACTCAAGTTGGCGGCGATGGCAATAGCCACCCCGGCGTTTGGTGCAGCCCCACTGTCACAACGCCGGTTAACTGCAACACTCGGTCTAAGGCAGCTTGGCACTATCCCGTGCCGACAATTGATTTTAATCAGGTAAGTACTAGTCTTTGTTCCATAAAAAAGACAGCTTTCGCTGCCTACAGCACTACTGCCAGTTTAGCTAATCAGGCCAATGCCTGCTCTCAGACTCCCAATACTCTCACGCCGTACTATTTGCCGCAGCGCTCCACTAACGGCAATTTCTCTATAAGCAAGGGCTATTTGATACAGCTCAACGCCAATGGCACCTATGACCTTTTCAATGTTAACGCCGAGAACGACACGGCAGCTACCTACTTAAGCGCGCTCAGCGTTCCTGCCGGTAACTGTACTACTCCGGCTTGGGCAGCCTGCGGGGTGGCTCTGCCAAACGCCGGAGTTATCTTTGCTGAAGATAACGTTTGGGTTAGGACAAATCCTAAGTATCATGGTCGCGTTACAATTGCGGCCGGGCGCTTGGCCACCAACAACAATGCCAATATTGTTATAGCCGACGACGTAGTTTACTCGGCCAAAGATGGCAGCGATGCGATTGGATTGATTGCCGAAGGCGACGTTTTGGTGGCCCCCTACGCGCCGCCAGCCAGCGGCGCTTTTACCTTTGAAATTGACGGGGCCCTGCTATCAGAAAATGGTAACGTAGAATACCCGGGCACTTACCGTTCGGACAATCAGGTTTGCAGTTATAATAATCCGCACAAGACTCGTGGCTGGGTCGCCTCCAACCAAAAACTGCTATTTTACGGCTCGGTTTCTACTCGCCTGACCTGGACCTGGAACTGGCAGACAAATTCCTGTGGAGACTCGGTGTTTGATAATACCAATGGACTTTACATTTCCGGCATAGAAAACACCATAACCCAGTATGATTACAACTTGCTTTATGCGCCGCCGCCCAGCTATCCGGTAACGAGTGGCTATAACATTATTTCCTGGCGCGAAGTCTTAACTACGCCCTAAAAGTTTTTAAGCACGAGCATTTTTCAGCGGACTTGCCTTGCTATACTATTTAGTGAACATAAAGCGTTGGGAAGATAGGGGATAAATAAAGCCATGGCAGACAAGACTACGACCAAAAAGGACAAACAGGACGCGGCGGCAAGCGGCAAAACTCAGGCCTTGCAACTGGCGGTTGATGCTATAGAAAAGCAATTTGGCAAGGGCAGCATTATGCGCCTCGGCGAAGCCCACAAAGTTAATGTTGAGACTATCTCTACCGGCAGCCTAAGTCTGGATTTAGCCCTTGGCGGTGGTATTCCGCGCGGTCGGATTATAGAAATTTACGGTCCGGAAAGCTCTGGTAAAACTACAGTCTGTCTGCACGCCGTAGCCGAAGTCCAAAAGAACGGCGGGACGGCAGCTTACGTTGACGCCGAACACGCCCTGGACCCGGCCTATGCCAAGCGCCTCGGCGTTGATACAGACACGCTTTTAATCTCCCAACCCGACAGCGGCGAGCAGGCTCTGGAAGTTGTAGAAACGCTGGTGCGGTCTAATGCGGTGGACATCATCGTTGTTGACTCAGTGGCGGCGCTAGTTCCGCAAGCCGAGATTGAGGGCGACATGGGCGATGCCCACATGGGACTCCAGGCTCGGCTAATGAGTCAGGCTCTGCGCAAGCTAACCGGCGTTATTAACCGCAGTAAAACCACGGTTATCTTTGTAAATCAGCTGCGTATGAAGATTGGCGTGATGTTTGGCAACCCCGAGACCACTACCGGCGGCAACGCTCTTAAATTTTACGCTTCTGTGCGCATGGACATTCGCCGACTGGCGCAAATTAAGGCCGGCGATGCCGTTATCGGTAACCATGTGCGAGTTAAAGTTGTCAAAAACAAGGTTGCGCCACCTTTTCGCGAGGCCGAGTTTGACATTATGTACAACCAGGGCATCAGCACCGAGGGCGACGTACTAGACTTAGCCGCCGCCCGCGAAATTGTTCAAAAAGCCGGTGCCTGGTACGAATATGAAAATGAAAAAATTGGCCAGGGCCGCGAGGCCGCCAAAGCCTACCTAAAAGATAACCCCAAAGTTTTAGATAAAATTTCTGACCAGGTCCGCGAAGCTGCAGCTGCAGAATAGCCGCGGCCCGGCCTCAGTTTGGCTAGCTCAAGTGACAATTACATCCATAAAACAGCAAATTAAAAACCCGGAGCGGGTTAGTATTTTTGTTGACGAGCGGTATAGTTTTTCACTCAGTCTAGACGAGCTTATCAAGTACAAACTTAAAAAAGAGCTAGAACTAACTGAGGG
>DATKKU010000038.1:0-6346 GCA_035542755.1 Binatia bacterium
GGATCGGTCATGTTGGTATCAAGCACTGCATCAAGCTGGTAAGCCTGCCCATCAACGTAGTGCACTGAATCGGTGGCCGTCAGTAGAAATTTTTCCTCGCCCGATGCTTCTGTCATAAGTTGAAATCATAGACCCTGTTCGCGGGGCTGTCAACCCCGGTCAATGCTATTGACATTTATAAGCAAAAGCAGTGTATGCAGCTATTCAATCATAGAGTCTGGATAGCTCTTTCAGGGAACAAGCCTTCCGCGGATTTTACGCGGTAAACCTGCCACGTCCGGGAGCCCCCTGAGGGCTCCCGGACGGAGAATTCCAAAGACGGACCCTTTTTTTGGGTCTTTTTTTTATGCCTTAAAGTATCAACATAACGTCGCCGAAGGAATAAAAACGGTACTTTTGGTCTATAGCGTGAGTGTAAAGCTGCTGCATTTGTTCAGTGCTGCCCAAAAAGGCCGACACCAGCATCAATAGAGTAGACTTGGGCAGGTGAAAATTAGTAATCAGGGAATCCGTATTCTTAAATTTGTAGCCCGGAGTTATAAAAATATCGGTTGAGCCGTGAGATTTCTTAAACGGCCGGCTTAGGCTTTCCAGAGTTCGGGCGCTGGTAGTGCCAACAGCTGTAATATGGGTCGCCGCATTTAGTATTTTAGCAGCGTTAGCCGACACAAAAAATTCCTCGGCGTGCATCTTGTGCGCAGTGATATCATCAGTTTTAACCTGCGCGAAAGTACCGAGCCCAACGTGCAGAGTAAGTTTAGCTATAGGATGGGTGACCGATAGTTTGGCTAGCTGAGCCGGCGTAAAGTGTAGCCCTGCCGTTGGCGCGGCCTTACTCCCCAGCGGGTCGGCGTAAACTGTCTGATACTCAGCGGCCAAGGATTCGTCTTGGGTGATATAGGGCGGGAAGGGGGTTAGGCGGTATTTATCATAGACCTTATCATCAATATTCTTACTAAGTTTGAGAGTCCGCAGACCATCGTCGGCAACAGCGGTAACTTTCGCACTAAGTCCGGCTGCTTTGTCCAAAACAACTTCGGCACCCAGCTTAAACTTTTTGCCAGGCCTAATTAGTGCTTCAACGGTGGAGGGATTAATGGTTTGAGTGATAAATACCTCGCTAGAGGCAAAGCGCAGGCGGCTTTTTTCAACCTTAGAATCATTCAGTACAAGCGTAGTCTTGGGCGGCAAATACTTATTCAGGTTATAGAAAAAGTCGTCGCTAATCTGTTCGGTGCTGCGGTTATAGACCAGTAGGCGAGCGTGGTCGCGAGGCTGAGCCGGAGTTTGAGCAACTAACTCACCAGGCAGGCTAAAATCAAAGTCACTAAGTTTCACAGACTGCAGTATAACAGGGGCAAGCCGATAATAATTAGCTTTTTTACTACGCTTGTGCTAAAATATATTTATTGTTTCATATGAATCCGGGTTTACAAGACCGAATTTTACTCGACTTCATTTAGCGACAACGAGTAAATAAGTAAACAAGAAGGATTCTTTTTTTATGTATAAAAATAACTATAGACGCGGGCCACGCCAACCAGGCAGCCAGAATTTTTATTCCACCAGCCGGCGCCCAAGTCGTAAAAACGCCAAGCAGGTAATTGACCCAGCCCGCTTTGTTAAAGCCGCCGCTCCGCCGAGCGACTCTGCCTATACGGCCGCCAACGGCTTTTCTGACTTTGCCATGCACCCCTTACTTAAAAGCAATGTAACCCGCAAAGGTTACACCGTCCCATCAGAGATACAAGACAAGACCATTGCCCTGGGGCTAGCCGGCAAAAGTGTAGTTGGTATAGCCAACACCGGAACCGGCAAAACCGCGGCCTTTGCGCTACCAATTTTAAACAATCTGATGCGCTCACCAGGCACCAAGGCTCTAATAATTGCCCCAACCCGAGAGCTGGCCATTCAAATTGACGAGCAGTGCCAGATACTTAGTAAAAGTAGCGGCTTATCTAGCGCTTTACTAATTGGCGGTCTGCCGATCAACCGACAACTGGCCGCTTTAAAGCACGGCGCCCGGATAATTATTGGCACGCCGGGACGCACCAAGGACCACTTAAACCAGGGCTCGCTGAACTTGAGCAACTGCAACATGGTGGTTTTAGACGAAGTTGACCGCATGCTGGATATGGGTTTTATCAACGACGTGCGCTTTATACTGGCCAAGTTGCCCCCGCAGCACCAGGCCTTTTTCTTTAGCGCCACCATGAGCCCGGAAATCCGCAGCCTAATAGACACTTTTGTCAGTGAGGAGCCGGAAATAATTAACGTTAAGATGGGCGAAACCAGCCAGAACGTGCACCAGGATGTAGTGCGCTTTAGCGGCAAGAACGAGAAGATAGACTCTCTTCATAACCTGCTAATCCAGCCGGAAGTCAAAAAAGCTTTGATTTTTGGCAAGACAAAATACGGCGTGGAACGCCTTAGCAAAGAACTAAATGCCCGCGGCTTTAAAAGCGAGGCCCTGCACGGCGGCCGCAGCCAAGGTCAGCGCAAGCGGGCTCTAGATAGTTTCCGCGAAAACCGCATCACTATACTTGTGGCTACCGACGTGGCGGCTCGTGGTATTGACGTCAAGGACATCTCGCACGTAGTTAACTACGATACGCCCCAAACTTACGATGATTATGTGCACCGCATTGGCCGGGCTGGGCGCGCCGGGCGGCCCGGCCACGCTTTGACTTTTGTAGAGAACTAGCCCGTTTTCCGCTAACGCTAACAGATAAAAACGCAGCCTAAACCGGCAAACTGCTGTATGATTAGATGATGCAGAGGTTAACAACTGATGAAGTTCAGAAGCAATTTAGCGGTCTGGACGGATGGACAATGGAAGACGGCGCACTTAAACGCGACTTCGGCTTTAAGGGCTTTAGTACCGCCATTGAGTTTATGAACCGCATGGTACCGGTCGCCGAGAAGCTAGACCATCACCCCGACTGGACCAACTCCTATAACCGCGTTTCGGTTGTTTTAACTACCCATAGCGCCAACGGACTAACCAAAAAAGATTTCCTTTTCGCCCAGGCCGCCAACGACGTAGCCAAACAGCTGCAGCGCTAGTCGTGCCATAATATAGCCGTGGACAAGGAGTTTCAAAAAACTCTGGGCTTGCTCAACGAGCAGCAAAAAAAGGCCGTCAACGCAATTGACGGACCGGTTTTAGTGATTGCCGGGCCCGGCACCGGCAAAACCCAGCTGCTTAGCGCGCGGGTTGCCAATATCCTAAAATCCACCGACAGCAACCCGTCTAATATCTTGTGTCTGACTTTTACCAATAAGGCGGCGGTCAATATGAAATCACGCATTATAGACCAGGCCGGACCGGCTGGCGCCAGAGTGGTGGCCAGCACTTTTCACAGCTTTGCAGCCGAGATAATGAACCTTTACCCCGACCATTTTTGGAGTGGCGCGCGGCTGTCGGTAGCGCCAGAATCTGTACAGCTAGACTTAGTTGAATCAATAGTTAAAACCCTGCCGCTGGATAATCCGCTGGCCCTAAAATTTGCCGGCCAATACACGCTGCTATCTGACATTCAGCGGGCTATAAACCTTGTCAAAGATGCCGGCCTGACACCGGATAAACTGCGGGCCGTGATAATCGCCAACTTAGCTTACATAGACGTTATTGAGCCACGGCTAGTTGAGATATTGGAGCCAAGATTATCGATTAAAAGCCTAGACGAATTGGTGGCCAAAACTGAGGCCCTGCCAAAGCAAACTATTGACCGCTACGTCTATCCGCTTAGGTCACTGTCTACAGTAATCAGCGACAGCCTGGCCGAGGCGCTGATGCTGGATGAGGCCACCGGCAAAACCACCAATACCGGCAAGTGGAAAAGCCGCTGGGTGCAGTCCGTCAACGGACAAAAGAGCATGCAAAAAGAACGCCAGCGCAACGATTGGTGGCTGAAACTGGCCGACGTTTACGAGCAGTATCGCGACGACCTGCACGTCCGAGGTTTTTATGACTATGCCGATATGCTGGTGGAAGTAATTGCTCAGCTAGAACAAAACCCTCAGATTTTAGCCGACGTCCAGGAACGCTTTAATTACGTTTTGATTGACGAGTTTCAAGACACTACGCCAGCCCAGCTGCGCCTGGCCCATCTGGTGGCCGACCATCATAGCTCAGGCGGGCGGCCCAATCTGATGGTAGTGGGCGACGATGACCAGTCTATTTTTAAATTTAACGGCGCCGAGCTCAATAACTTGCTTGGCTTTAAGAGCAACTACCCGTCGGCCAAAGTTATTGTCTTAAATGACAATTACCGCTCCACTCAAAGCATATTGGACACCGCCGAAAAAATTATTGAGCAGGCCCAGAGCCGCTTGGTGCGTAGCGACCCCTCTCTAGACAAAAATCTTATAGCCAAAGCTCCGCCAAAGGCCGCCGGTCAGATTAAGGCGCTGAGCTTTGCCTCGCGCGAACTGCAGTTAAGCGAAATCGCCCGGGCGGTTAAAAAAGCCTATAAGCCGGGTCGCGAAATAGCCGTACTGGCCAGGGGTCACGACAGCCTTATAAAAATGGCCGCTATCCTGCAGGAGCTTGAGGTGCCGCTGCGTTACGAGCAGGCCAGCAATATTCTAGACCACGAAATAGTTGAGCAGGTTTACCTGGTGGCTAAACTGACTCTGGCCATTCAAGACGGCGACGCCGAGCTGGTAAATTCGCTAGTTCATAAAATAGCCCGCTGGCCGGCATGGGGAATTGCGCCCCAGCAGCTTTGGGAGCTAGCCGTCAGTAATTACCCCAATAAAGACTGGCTGAGTTCGTTGGGCAGCAGTAAATCTCCCGAGCTGAAGGCCCTTGGAGAGTGGTTTAAGTGGCTGGCGGCCCACGCCGATGCTCAACCGCTGGCGATAACGATTGAGCAAATTATTGGACTGCGGCCCAGCGGTGACTATACCTCGCCGCTGAGGGATTATTTTACTGACACCGCGCGCACAGCCACCAATCGCTACTTTCACGGCTTATCGGCCATTCAGTTGCTCAGAGCGCTAGTCTATGAGTTTGGCGAGCAAAACCAGCCCAGTCTCACTCAACTGGTCAGGTTCATAGAAATAAACCAACAAAACGGCGTAATTGTCGCCGACGAATCGCCGTTTGTTACGGGCTCCCAGGCCGTTTCGCTGCTGAGCGTTCATAAGGCCAAGGGGCTGGAATTTGACGAGGTTTTTGTGATTGATGCGACTGATGATAATTGGCGCCCCAAAGCCGGCGGGCGAAAAGCCCCAGCCAATCTGCCGCTGCAGCCGGTGGGCGACGATTTTGACGACTATGTACGGCTGCTGTACGTGGCCGCCACCCGTGCCAAGTCATCGCTTACCTTCAGTATGTACCACCAAGACCATAGCGGCCGCGAAGTTGCGGCTAGCAGCATTGTGCAAGCAGCCATGACAATAGAAAAAGTGGACGAGCGTGACCAGCAAAGACTAATTCCGGTTTTGGAGGAAAGCCTGCGATGGCCAGAGCTTAGCGGTGGTATAGAGAAGGAGATGCTAAAAGCCAGACTGGAAACCTACAATTTATCGGTAACTCATTTGTTAAATTTCCTGGATGTGAGCAGAGGCGGACCGCAGTATTTTAAGGAGCGGAACCTGCTTCATCTGCCGGAAGCCAAAACCCCGAGCCTAAGTTACGGCACGGCCATGCACGCCGCCTTGGATAGCGCCCAAAAACTGACTAACAAGGGTAGCTTTAGCTTGCCGGAAATAGACAAGGACTTTAGCCGCGCGCTGAGCGCCGAGCAGCTTTCTGCCAGTGACCAAAAGCGCTACCTGGCCAAAGGCAAACAAACGATTGAGCGACTGTTTAAAGAGTTTGGCTACCAGCTGCCCAGCGGCAGCCTGAGCGAGCAGAAGCTACGTGACATAGTGGTAGGCAAGGCCTTGATAGACGGCAAGCTGGACAGGATAGATGAGAAGGACGGCAAGCTGACAATCATAGACTATAAGACCGGCAGCCCGCTAAATAGTTTTGAGACGAAAGATAAGATTAAGGCCGTAAAAGCCTACAAGCACAAACTCCAGCTGGTGTTTTACGCGCTGCTGATGGAGGGCAGAGCGGGTGCCAAAGCCGGAATCATAGAGTGCCAGATGGTCTACGTGGAAGCCGAGACTCCAAAACAATTAGTGCTAAGCTACCAGCCCACGCCAGCCGACAAGCAGCATCTGCAGAAACTGGTTGAGGCTGTCTGGCAAAAGATAGTTAACCTGGACTTGCCAGACACCAGCTCTTATCCCAAAGATATTGAGGGCATCAAGGCCTTTGAGGCCGACCTCATAAAATAAAAAGACCCCCTTGAGCGTTGCAGGGGTCTTTTTAAAACTTATCTAAACG
>DATKKU010000039.1:0-18119 GCA_035542755.1 Binatia bacterium
TAAATCTTCCGAGCAAACTTGAAAATTTTAAGCACAAAACCGGCTCAATGATTAACTGCGGGCCGATGGGAGAAACGGTTTATAACGCTGTCGGTTCTTTTGGGCACAATAATGCCAAGTACTATTTTTGTCTATTGAGTCGTGACTTATTGAACACCGATACGGACAAGTCTGAGAATAGTATGAAGCAGTATTTAGCCACTAGTCTATTCAAGTCAGTGGCTGGCACCTGATTTGGTACGCCTGAGAGTGTTCTAGTTATCATGCGCCCGCCCTGTGGTCTTGACCATTTTGTTTGAGGATAAACAAAATGGAAAGAAGTAGCAATGCAAGACCCCGCCCGATTTGTGCTACTTGATTGCACAAATTGAGGCGGGGTTGGAATTAGCTAGGACGTGGTACGCCCGGAAGGATTCGAGTTATCATCCGGCGCGTCAACATTTTTTGCTAAGGCAAAAAATACGCAGGCCGGAGAAATAAAGGAAAACGTGAACAGCCGCCCGGCTGTTCACGCCTACCGGTTCGAATCCTGCCAAAATATAAAATGATTCGCCAGTCTCAGCCAAAATGGTAAGCCTGTCGAACCATGGTACGCCCGGAAGGATTCGAACCTACGACCTCTTGTTCCGAAGACAAGCGCTCTAATCCGCTGAGCTACGGGCGCGTAACAGAGGTGATTGTACCACTCTTTGGACTTCCGGTACAGATTGAGAACTGTTACTAATTAAATTTATTTGCAGTAGAGGCACTTTCCCGGCCAGCAGTCTTGGTGTTTTTTAAATTTTCGGTATAGTTATGCGTAAAGATACTTATGCTATGGACTTAGCGAAACTAAAAAGCCTTTTCCTAAAATCGTTAATCGGCTGTTTGATTGCCGCAGCTGGGTTGGCAGTAGTTACAGTTTTATCCGGTCAATTTACTGATATATCCGAAAAGGCTCTTTGGACAATAGTACTGGTTGCCATTCACTGCCTAATTAGTTTTGGATTTATAGTCAACAACGAAAAGCAAGACACTTTTGACAGCCTGACATTTTTTACAAACTCTACCTTTATGCTAATTGTCATCAGCTTTATAACGTCTGTACTTTGGGTGTGGGGGGCAGTCCCGAGTGATTTAGGCGCCAGGCTCTACGCCCTTTATTTTGTTTTGTTTTTCGCCATACTGCATGGCGAGATTCTGGCAAAAACCGTCGGCAAACAACCGAGTATTGACCGCGTTGTCTATTTTAACTACTTTTTCATGCTGGTCGTTATCCTAATGCTGCTGCCAATAATATTCTTGAGCGATAGCTCGGTGCTCGGCTCGTTTTATTACAGGCTGTTGGCAGCCTGCGGCATAGTGGATGCCACACTCACCCTGATAACCGTAATTATGCATAACCTGTACATCCAAAAGCACCCGAAGGTGCACGACGATGTCTTTAACCTGCCAAAGGCCTACGACCATCTAACTCTTGAGCAACTTGCAGCCCAGCCGCACGCTCAGACAGTCTCCGCACCTAAGCAAAGACGGGGAATGAACATTTTTGTTCTGATACTAATAATTCTTATAGGCATTCAGCTTGCCGTTAGCTTGCTGTTTGCGGTAATCGGCAGCCTGAATAAATAATATCGGAGCTAGTAGTTAAGCTTACGCTAGGCTTTTTTAGTCATGTCCCAAACTACGGCAACGACTACGATAACTCCACCCAGCCACCAGTGCCGCAGGCCGCTGAATAAGGCAGCCAGGAAAATTCCCAGCCCCAAGCCTATCAAGCTATGCATGAGCACGTGCGGCGTAAAACATTTTTTCATTTTTGATTTCATATCAGTTCCTTTTTATAAACTGATGATACATCATTTAATCCCGCGGGCTAAATACAAGCTAGGGCAAATTGCGCTCTAAAGACCCCATAAGATTATTAAGGTCTAGCTGATACTGCCGTATGGTTTTTTCATCAATACTGTGACCCGATTCGTGCAGTTTCCAATAAAGATAGACCGCCGCTCCCAGCTTATCCAGGTTCATCCAAACCTGTATTCTCTGCTCATCCAGGGCGCCGCCAGCGTCTTTGTAGCCGTCAAATAGCGCGTCCCTATTTTGTTGAGTTATTTTTACTCGCCATTTGCCTTTGTTATAGTCAATGTCTTCGTAATATATAGTTGAAAAATCGGACATTGGGTCTTTAAAAGTTGAGAATTCCCAGTCTATAAGCGAGACTTCGTCGCCGTCAACCAGGACATTACTGGGTGTTGCATCCCCATGAATTAGTGACTTTGCTATGGGGCTAAACTGAGACTTTTGTGACTGCAGATAGGAATGACCTTTATTTATTAGCTGCTTTAGCCTAGTGTCGGGATGACTTAGCAGTGACCTCTCGTTGCCGAATGATTTACTGACGTCTAAAAAGTATTCCCAGAAATTAATCTCAGCCTCATCACCCTGACGTACCTTGTGAACCTGGGCTAACAGGCGACCCAAACTACAATATTGTTTAGCGTCCAATAGCTCGGCCGGGGAGCCCTCTATATAACTTTCTATAATCCATAGCCTGCCGTCTATACGACTGCCTTCATCAAAAAAGATTAGTTTTGGAACCTTTTCCAGATTCAGCAGTCTCAGCGCTCTGGCTTCTTGATGGAGCGTCTTTGTAGTGTCGTATCTTGAGATGCGTAGAACGACCTTGTCTGGCCCGCAGTCCAAAACAAAGGTTTCGTTTACTTCTCCACCACCCAACTCTTTAAAACTACCGGTATATCCAGCCAGCCGGCTTACTCTTACTGCTTGGTTGATGTTATCTTGGCTCGCACTACTCACAGCCACATATTAACACTACTGGCAGGTTGCACCCCGGATGGACTATAGAAGTTTAGTTTGCTTTGTTTTCAGGGCTGTTGCCAGAACTGGTCATTTTGTTAGAGATGCCCTTGACGTTGCGCTCTGTTTGTTCCAGTGTGACCTGCAAAATCTGCAGCACGCTCTTAGCATGCTCCCGGCTCATCCCAACGCGAGCGATTGACGATGGTTTAGAGTTGGGCCCAACACCCTGCATAAAGTTCATAACTACTCCGTAATTATTAACCGTAACGTCAACCACGTCTGTGAAAAGAATGTTGTTGGATATCGGTCCCGATTGATGATCGCCTGCTTCGGAAGCGGTAGGCGACTTGTCTAAACCATAGCCAGCTTCTTCCCACATTCTGACGGCTTCTTCGTCCTGGGCGTCAAAGTGGCTGATGAGCAGCAGCAGCACATCTTCTGTTGGCCGGGCTTGGCCAAGCTCGTAGCTAGCCAATTGCTTGACTTCTATCTCAACCGCGCCGGAAGCTTCGGCCAAAGATTCATTAGCTCTAACCCTCAGAGATTTGAGCTTCATACCTAAACCCTTGAACGGTCCCTCTTTTTGTTCGCTCATGTGTCTATATTGTACCACCTAGTAAAAACAGTGATAATGGAGCTTGTGGATATATCAGAAAATGTCAGTTTGGCCGGTCATAGCACCATGCGCCTGGGCGGCAACGCCCGATACCTAGCTAGTGTCACCAGCGACGAAGAAATCCAAAAGCTGGTGGCTTGGGCCAAATCAAAAAACCTTAAATTTATAATGATTGGCCAGGGCAGCAATATTGTTTGGCGCGACGAGGGCTTTGACGGACTGGTAATGGTCAATAAAATTCCTGGTAAAGAAATTTTAAGCCAGGATGATGGCCTCGCCACGATTAAGTTAAACGCCGGCGAAAATTGGGACGCCTCCGTTGCCTGGACAGTTGAGCAGGGCTTTAGCGGCCTGGAGTTTTTATCTTTAATCCCCGGTACTGTGGGAGCCGCGCCGGTTCAAAATATTGGCGCCTACGGCGGCGAATTATCGCAAACCTTGAAAGAAGTCGGTGTCTACGATACGAAGAATGACAGCTTTGAGTCCATTTTGGCTAGTGGCTGCGACTTTTCTTACCGAAACAGTCGATTTAAGTCAGGCGACAAGGGCCGCTACATGATAACTCACATAGTTCTTCGGTTAAAAAAATCTCCTCCCGGTCCGCCGTTTTATGAGTCTTTGCAAAAGTATCTGGATGATAACAATGTTCATGACTATACGCCGGCCAGCATCCGGCAGGCTGTTATTGATATCCGCTCGTCTAAGCTCCCCGACCCGGCAGTGGTTGCTAACAACGGCTCGTTTTTCACTAACTCATTTGTAAGTAAGGCTAAGTTTGACGATTTACGGCAAACATACCCGGAGATTAAAGGCTGGCCAGCCGGCGACGACCGAGTAAAACTGGCCGCCGGTTGGCTGGTAGAGCAAGCCGGCTTCCGCGGCGTACACGACGCTCAAACCGGTATGGCTACCTATGATAAACAGGCACTCGTCCTGGTTAATGAACACGCCAAGACCACGGCCGACCTGCTGGCCTTCAAACAAAAAATTGTTGATAAAGTGCAAGCGATGTTCGGCGTAGACTTACAGCAAGAGCCTGAACTCCTGCCCTAGTCAGTTTTGATAGAGCCTGGCGCGTGGTAAGAGATTGTTACTTCGTCTGCACCCAACTGATTCAAGGCCTCTTTGACGTACGGCTCAATTTTTTCCGGCAGGTCATTGAGCGGGAAAAAACCAATATCATCGCATTTGTCCGGTTCCATAATTTTGGGCTGACCGCTCCAGGCACTAGCCTGAAAAATATAGCCGTAGTGCGGCGCGTCGGCATTATGATGATTTTGATAGATATGAATCAGTCTCAAATCTTTTGGCTCAGCCTCAAGCCCAGCTTCTTCTTTTAGTTCTCGCACGGCGCCGTCTTTCAGCTGCTCCTGATCTTCAAGATGGCCGGCCGGCAAACCGTAGTAACCGTCTAGCCAGTTTGTGTTTGCCCGCCTAAGCAGCAGCACCTTGCCATCAGAAATTATGGCTACAAATACCGAGGGAACAACTTTTAACTTGCCATTATTACTCATCGCTAGGCAGTGGGAACTGTAAACAAAACTCTTTTACTTCATTACTTAACGTGTTAAGTAATTTGTCGTTCTTGCGGTGTTTTATAGCCTGAGCCATCCAATCAGCAACTTGAGCCATGTGCTTTTCTTTTAGCCCACGGGTTGTCATGGCCGGCGTGCCTAGTCTCAGCCCGCTCGGTTTAAACGGCGGCAAGGGGTCATCTGGCACCGAGTTACAGTTGGCTGACAAGCGAATTTTGTCTAGTAAATCCTGTACTTCTCTGCCGTCAACCCCGAAACTTTTATAGACATCGGCCATAATCAGGTGATTATCGGTACCGTTGGTAATCAATTTAAAGCCGCGCTTCATTAGCTCGTCGGCCAGCACCTTGGCATTCTTTAGAATTTGCTGGGCATAGGCCTGAAATTCAGGCGTGGAAGCCTCTTTTAGGGCTACGGCCTTGGCGGCGGTGTTGTTCATGTGCGGTCCGCCCTGAAAGCCCGGAAAAACTTCGCGGTCAATTAAAGTCGGCAGGTTATCCAGGGTTTTTTCAACCTTGCGCAAGGGATTGCCGACCGTACCTTTAGTCAAAATCATGCCGCCCCGCGGACCGCGCAGGGTCTTATGGGTAGTGGTGGTAATGACCTGAAAACCAAAGTCAAACGGGTTGGGCAGAGCCTTGCCGGCAATTAGCCCAGCAATATGGGCCATGTCGGCCATCAGCAATGCGCCGACTTCATTGCCAATCTCGGCAAATTTGGCATAATCCAGATTGCGCGGGTAGCCCGAAAAACCGGCCAGAATTATCTTGGGCTTTTCTTTCAGGGCAACCTGGCGCATTTGCTCGTAGTCTATCTCACCGGTTTCTGCGTCTTTTATACCGTAACGTACAAAGTTATAGAGCTTGGCCATGGTGGTGACCGGATGACCGTGAGTTAGGTGCCCGCCGTGGTCAAGGCGCATGCCTAGCACAGTATCACCGGGCTCTAGCCAGGCAAAATATACAGCAACATTTGCCGGCGCACCGGAATGCGGCTGGACGTTGGCGTGGTCGGCCTTGAACAATTTCTTGGCGCGATTGATAGCTAGAGTTTCCAGCTTGTCGGTAAAGTCCTGGCCGCCATAGTAACGTTTGCCCGGGTAACCCTCTGAATATTTATTGGTAAACACGCTACCAAGAGACGTCAGCACATCTCGGCTAACATAGTTTTCACTGGGAATAAGCTCTAGGCCTTCCCGCTGTCTTTTTTCCTCTGCGGCAATCAATGCCGCTACTTGTTTGTCGTCCACTATTAACCTCCTAAAATTACTTACTTATAAAACTGGTAATTTCAGGTTGCTAGATCATGGCTTAATTGTATCAGTTAGACCTAGAAATTATAGTTGTAAAAACTGCTTGCAAGCCACATACCATATATGATATTTTTTGTTGGTAATGCAACATACCAATCAACAGATAGGCTTGCTGATTTCTCAGATAAGGCATCAGCGCGGCCTTACCCAGGCTGAGTTTGCCAGGAAACTAGGCACTAGTCAGTCGGCAGTAAACCGAATGGAGCATGGCAAACAGAACCTTAGCCTGGAAACTCTAGGCCGAATTAGCGACGTATTGAACAAGCAGCTGATTTCGCTTAGCAGCGGGGCCATAAACTTGCGAATTGAGGGAGGCCACGAGCTACGCGGCGAAATAGAAGTAAAAACTTCCAAGAACGCCGCCGTGGCAATATTGTGCGCCAGCCTGCTTAACAAAGGTACAACCAGGCTAAAGCGCGTTGCCCGAATTGAGGAAGTTAACCGCATCATTGAAGTACTCACTAGCATTGGCGTGCATGTACGCTGGCTGCCCGGCAATGACCTGGAGATTAGACCGCCGGCTAAGCTTGATTTGAAATCCATGGATAAAGAGGCGGCGCGCAAAACCCGGATTGTAATTATGCTGGCCGGAGCCCTAATGCACGATTATAAAGAGTTCAAAATCCCGTACGCCGGCGGCTGCGAGCTTGGTCGGCGCACAATAATTCCGCACATTTACGCACTAGAGGAGTTTGGTACGCATATAGAGGCCCACAGCGGCCACTATGAAATTAACGTCAACCGCCGACAGCCAAGCTTGCCGGTAATTATGTACGAAATGAGCGACGTCGCCACCGAAAATGTTCTGCTGGCAGCCGCCCGTTTTGAAGGCGAAACGATTATTAAAGACGCCAGCGCTAACTATATGGTTCAGGATTTGTGCTTCTTTTTGCAAAAATTAGGAGTCAGGATTGACGGCATTGGCTCGCCCACTCTGCGCATTCGCGGCGTTAAATCAATCAAGAAAAACGTGACATATGCTCTAAGCGAAGACCCGCTGGAGGCGATTACTTTCATCTCAGCGGCGGTGACCACAAACTCGCAGATTACTATCAAGCGGGCGCCTTATGAATTTATTGACCTAGAGCTTTCCAAGCTTTACCACATGGGATTAAAGTTTAAAGTCAGCGAGCTATATAAGGCCGACAACGGCCAGACCGAACTGGCCGACATCACCATTTATAAACATAACGGCAAACTTCGCGCGCCCGAAGAGAAGCTTCACGCCCTACCGGGTGGTGTAGGCATTAACATAGATAATCTTCCCTACTTTGTGCCTATGGTGGCGGTAGCCCGCGGCCGAACACTAATCCATGACTGGGTTTACGAAGATAGGGCACTTATGTTTACCGAGATGAAGAAGCTGGGAGTTGATTTGGAGCTGGCCGACCCGCACCGCGTATTTATAAACGGTCCGACGCGTTGGCGAGCCGCCGACATTGTGGCGCCTAGCGGTCTAAGGCCGGCCGTACTGCTCCTAATTGGAATGCTGGCGGCCGACGGTACGTCAATGCTGCGCAATATTTATACCATTAACCGCGGTTACGAGGACTTGGCCGAGAGGCTTAACTCGCTTGGTGCACACATTACGATAGTCAACGAGACTTAAATAAAATCGTCCTTAGCCAAGAACTTTAAAGCCAATCGCCAGCCCGACAATTATAAGAATGATGCCGCTGGCTAGCTCACTGTATTCTTCTAGCTTAGCGCTGGCTCGGCTGCCTATTTCCAATCCTAGTAATGCCAACGCCACGCTAGTAACGCCTATAATTATGGCGGCCTCCAAGATTGACTGGTGATGAGCACCCAAGCTGAAGCCTACGATTAGGTTATCAATACTTAGCGCCAGCCCGGCCAGCAGCAACTTCGCCATCCCGGTAGATTCGGCTATACCGACCTCTTTTTCTGTGACTTTAGTTAGAGCTTCATAAACTATGTACATCCCTGTCAGTATCAGCAGGCTACCGCCAATCTGGCTGGCATGGCTGCCCAGGTGGCTGGCTGCCTGCTTACCCAGAACTAGTCCGACTATAGGCATTCCTGTCTCAAATATGCCAAAAACTAGCGCTGTCTTTAGGCGAACATCTTTACTCACGCCGCTTAAGCCAATGGCAATAGAAGCGGCAAAATTGCCAAGTCCTACCGATAATCCCGCCAGGATTAGCGCAAGAACATCAGTCATTATTTTTCCTGTTAATTATTTTTATGAAACTTCAATTCTAAATTATATACCAGTAGCTGCTATAATTTCATCTGTTAGCGGGATTCGTATAACGGTTAATATGCAAGTTTTCCAAACTTGAGACGGGGTTTCGACTACCCCATCCCGCACCAGAATCCGAAGGATTCTGGTGCATAATGCAGCTAACAATTTCGTAAAATTCTGCGAAGCAATATTTTGCGAAATTGAAAGGAGGAAGCGACTTGAGGTTGAAAGTAAGCAAAAGTAATTGCGCTTACGAAAGCCGATATGTCGATTCCGACGCGCCCCGGTAGCTCAGCTGGATAGAGCAGGAGACTTCTAAGCTCAAGGCCGCAGGTTCGAATCCTGCCCGGGGTACCAACGACGGCACGATGACCTTCAGGTCGTCGAGCCGTCGTTTTTTGTATTCTTGTAGCAGGATTCTAACCGGTAGGCATGAACAGCCCGGCGACTGTTCACGTTTTCCTTAATTTCTGCGGCTATGTGCCTTTTAAATTAATAGTTTTCCGTTAGTATTTGCTGTTAAGACCCCAAAGGTCTAGACTAATCGGCTCGCTGAATTCTTTGGTTAGCTTATTGATATCAATGATTACAATTAGACCGCTTTGGCGCGCTATTAATTTATTTTTTTCCAGCTTTTCAATTTCTCTACTGACTGTTTCACGGGCAAGGTTAATTGTCTCGGATATCAGTTCGTGGGTTAATGGCGCTTCAATAACTATTTTGTTACCTTCTCTTACACCAAACCGGCTTGCCAAAAACATCAAACGATAGACAACCTTTTCGTGGGCCGATTTGTACAAAAGATTATCCAGTCGCTCAGCAAATACCTGGAACTGCTCGGCTAATTGAGACAATACGTCATACAAAACGTCGGTATCTTTTTTTATAAACTTTAAAAACTCCTCCTTTGAGACTTCCGCGACCTTAGACTGGGTCGTAGCTTCATAGAAAACTCGCCTTTTAACGTCCTTTATAGCCCATATCAGTGGAAATATCTCGCCAGTTTTATATAGAACATGAATATATTGGTCCCCTTCGTCGCTAATAGAATAAACTTTGATAACTCCCTGCTGAATACACATTACTCCACTGGGATTCTCGCCGAATAAAACGGTCTCGCCTGCTGAGTAGGTCTTTTGCTTAGCAGCCGAAAAAAAACTCAGTAAATCTTTATTGGTAACAGCTATGGTATACCCCTTTGTTTAAATCTTACTCTAATTTGTGATTTGAGGCACAACAGAAGGCGCTACTTAGTTGCATTATTAGATTGAGGAAGGGGGATAAAAAATGAAAGACAAATCAGCACAGACCATCAAACCGAGAGAGCTTAACTTTGATGATTTCTACGAGGAGGTTAGCCGGGCTTGGCAACGAAGAGCTAAACAACTGCGTGTGAGGCGTTGGAAAAAGATTAAGCAAATGGAGAGGCGAAGGGTGTCGCAATGATAGTTGATGAGTATTTAAACGTTACGCGGGCGGTTGCTAAAGCCATGGGTCTGCGGCCCTCGGGACTGCGCGAGCTGACCCTGCCTGCCAATCGCTCCCCCACAGACGAAGAGACTCTCTTAAATCTGTCGGGGAAGGCCCATGATATTTTATACTCTGCCAAAACCGTCTTTCCGCTTGACTTGTTCCCGGACACCGTTGTCTTAGACAGGGAGAGATTAACAATTATACAAAAGGAGTTTTTCTTCACGGCAAGGATAGTTAGTGTGCCAGTGCGCGATATCCTTAGTGTGGAGGTTGATATTGGACCATTTTTCGGATCGGTTCACATGAGCTCACGTTACTTTTCATCAAATCCGTACTCTATGAACTTTTTGTGGCGGAAGGATGCTATAAAGCTTCAAAGACTACTTCAGGGCTACATAATAGCTCACGAGCGCCAAATTGAATGCTCTGACATAGATAAGAACGATTTAATAAAGCTTCTTTACGAACTGGGCTAATTTTAAGCCTCGCTAAATACTGCGTTTACACCTTGATAATGATAAAATAATCGGGCGTGGCGAACGTAGCTCAGTTGGTTAGAGCGTCGGGTTGTGGTCCCGAAGGTCGTGGGTTCAAGACCCATCGTTCGCCCCATCGCGAAAACTCGATTTTATAGACAAGAACTTCAACGATATATATTGGCTGTTGAAGTTCTTATCTTTTCTATCGGTCTTCGCTTCTCCCCAAGTTTTATCCTCAAAACTTGGGGGCCCCTAGAAAAACCGTTAAGATAGACCTATGGCAGAGCAGGATAACAAATTTGTACTTCAAACTGTGCAGCCTGGTCTAGCCGGGCTGATGGATGGCAGCGTATCAACACTGGCGCCAATTTTTGCGGCGGCCTTTGCAACGCATAAACCGCACGTTGCATTTCTAGTCGGTGTTTCAGCGGCCGTTGGTGCCGGCATTAGCATGGCTTTTGCCGAAGGTTTGAGCGATGATGGCACGCTAACCGGCCGTGGCCATCCGTTTAGGCGCGGTGTAATTATTGGTGGCATGACGTTCTTGGGTGGAATTTTTCACACGCTACCCTTTTTAATCCCTGAATTTCATGTGGCAATTTTGGTCGCTAGCTTAGTTGTAGGAATAGAGCTGATGATAATTTCCTACATTAGGTATCACTACTTTAATATGCGCTTTTGGCGGTCTGTCGCCATGGTCATGCTAGGCGGCGGTATTGTATTTGCAGCTGGGATTTTAATTGGCGCTTCTTAAGTCTGGGCCATTTTTAGGACAACTATAACTAAAACCGGAACGACTATGTTGTCCAATCCAAAAACTGCGGCGTTTTCGGCAATTGTAAGTACCGGCGGCAGGAGCAAAATTAACCAGTAGTAGCTGCTATATGGAATCAAGTCATGGACAAACAGCAGTCCAAAACCCAGTATAAATAACGAAGTAATCCAAAAAGTCATCGTGCCAATGACCGTTTTTTTCTGCCCGAAGACTTTGTAGGTCAGCTTTTTACCATAGTGAGTGCCGGCCACAGCCGCCAACCCGTCCGCCAGAGCCAAATGCGCCATGGCGATAGCAAAAAATACTTTATTGGTTGTAAGCATGGCGCAGACAGTAATCGCCAGCGCAAAGAAATATTCACCGTAAGTTCTGCGCTTTATGCTTTTAGAAAAATTGAAAAATATGCGGTAGTGATTGGCGGTAATTGCCAGCAGCATCAGCAGTCCGATAACTTGAATCGCCTGCCAGCTGATTAGCCACGGCCAGCTGGCAATAAAAGTACCCACGGTTATATGAACAAATTTGCGGGAATCTTCACCTTTGATAATTTTGGCTTTTGATAATTTCTCGCCGACCAATAAAAGACCCAGTACTCCCAAGATGCAAATAACAACATTAAGCATTAGCTTTTATTGTAAACCAAAAATGGGCAAGTCAATATCGTGGTCGGGGTGAGAGGATTTGAACCTCCGGCCTCAGCGTCCCGAACGCTGCGCGCTACCAAGCTGCGCCACACCCCGTCGTCGGAATCGATGTGCCGGCTTCCAGTCCTTTGCATTGCAAACTAACTTTTAGCCTCAGGTCGCTTCCTCCTCTCAATTTTGCAAAGTATTGCCATGCAGAACTTTACAAAATTGTATAGCTTCATTATAGCTACATATATCTGAGGTCCCCAAGCTCTTCTTGATAAAGCTTGGGGTAAGAATTGAGCCGGCCATAAATGAAGAGATGACAGTCTATAGCAATTTTACTGTCATCTATGAATAAAAGGCCGAGCTCAATTCTGGTCGGGGATAGAGGACTCGAACCTCCGGCCTCCGCGTCCCAAACGCGGCGCGCTAGCCAACTGCGCCAATCCCCGATGAATAACAGGGGTAATTATAACAGAAAGAACCAATTATCACATGGTAAACTCGTAAATCGCCGCATTTGGCAGTCGCTCTATTTTGTACATGTGGCTATGAGGCAGGTCTTTATGCATTAGTCTAAGAATGCGGCTCACCCCTCCGTGGCTGACTATTAATATATTTTTCTCCTTAAAACTCTCCAGCCATTTTAGCCCTTCGCTGATTCGCTCGTGCATTTGTTGCGCAGGCTCAACGCTTTCGTGCAAGGGATCGCCGCTTGTAGCAGCTTTTAAGTAATCTTCATCCGGACCTTTGGAGTATATCCCCATACCGCGCTCAATAAACAGCGGACTAGTTACTATCGTTTTGGCGTCGTAACCAATTTCGTTTGCAATTATTTGGGCGGTTTCAACGGTTCGTCCTAACGGGGAAGCAATGATTAACTCAATGTTTTTATGCTTTAACTCTTGACCCGTTTTTCTAGCCTGCTGTCTGCCTTTGTCCGTTAAAGGCGTGTCAAATTCGCTTCCAGCCGAAAGACCAAGTCTATTGGCTTCACTTTCGCCGTGACGCACAAAATAAATTGTCTTCATGGTTATTTGGCGAATTCAACGGCGCGGGTTTCGCGAATGACGTTTACCTTAATGGTACCCGGATATTGCATAGTGGACTCAATCTTGTTGGCAATGTCGCGGGCCAGTTTTATAGCCTGTAAATCGTCAATTGATTTTGGCTGTACAAAGACTCTAACTTCACGACCGGCGCTGATGGCATAGGCCTTTTCAATACCGTCAAAGCCTAGCGCGGTATTTTCAAGATCCTTCATTCGCTCGGCAAAGTTTTCGGCACTAATGTTTCGAGCCCCCGGACGAGCGGCGCTAACAGCGTCTACCACCCGGATAATCAATGCTTCCAGTGTGGTAGCGTCCATGTCGTCATGATGCTGTTCGGCGGCCAGAGCCACTTCTTCTGGGGCACCGTATTTGCGCAGCATCTCGCCGCTAATATGATGGTGCTTGCCCTCAACTTTGTGACTAAGGGCTTTACCCATATCGTGAGTTAGAGCGGCGTATTTAACGGTCTTAACATCGGCGCCTAGCTCGTCGGCCAGCACGCCGGAAAGTTGGGCCATTTCAACACTGTGCTTCAGCACGTTTTGACCATAGCTGGTCCGATATTTAAGCTCTCCCAGTAGCTGAAGAATCTCTTTGGGAATTCCCACAAGACCAACCTCGCGGGCAGCGTCTTCGCCAGCCCGAACAACGTCTTTT
Source organism: Binatia bacterium (assembly GCA_035542755.1). Taxonomy (GTDB): domain Bacteria; phylum Patescibacteriota; class Saccharimonadia; order Saccharimonadales; family UBA10212; genus RYN-425. Next base: position 13,537 of record DATKKU010000039.1, read on the forward strand.
TGGACCTGCTTTTGGGCTTTATCCACTACTTCTTCAATCCGGCCGGGGTGAACGCGGCCATCTTTAAGTAGCATTTCCATGGCCTGCCGGGCAACCTCACGGCGCACTGGGTCAAAGCTTGATAGGACTATCATGCCCGGAGTTTCGTCCACCAAAATATCTACGCCTGTAGCCCGTTGCAAAGCCTGGATGTTGCGGCCCTCTTTGCCAATAATGCGGCCTTTCATTTCCTCGTCTTCCAGTTTCACGGCCGTAACTGTGCGCTCTGAAGTTACCTCAGAAGCCATGCGTTCCATTGCAGTTGTCAGAATCATTGCCGCCGATTCTTCGGCCTCTTCTTTGGCGTCGTTTTGTAACTTAGCCACCAAGCCCAAAAGGTCGTTTTTAATATCGCGCTCGGTCATGCTCATTAACTTTTCGGCGGCATCGGCCTTGGACAATTTGGCAATTTTTTCCAGCTTATCCTGCTGTTTTTCGCGGATACTTCTAATTTCATTTTTAAGGTCCTCAACCTCGCCTTCGGAAGCGCGGAGTTTCTCGCTGCGCTTGTCCAGCTCGTCAAGTTTTTTATCTAGGCTATCCTCACGGGCCAGCAGTCGCTGCTCAATATCTTTGAGTTCACCGCGACGTTTTTGGTCGTCTTTTCTGGACTCTTCGGATTTACGGGCCGCCTCTTCTTCAGCTTTTTTAATCGTTTCGGCAGCCTCACGCTTGGCTTTGGTTAGTTCTTTTTTGGCCTCTTCTTCGGCCTTGCCGCTCTGTTGTCTCATGTAAAAAACGCCGCCGGTTACACCAATAGCAAGACCAGCTATTGCCAGCACAATAGTAAGTACTATCATTTTTACCCCTTTCTAAGGGCAACCGTATTACCGCGTTTTAAGCAATCACTATCACTTCTTTAGCTTTAACTTCAGTAACCGGAGTGCATCAAAAAATTGTTATATCGAAAGTTGGATTGTCCCAAAACAACTAGAAAATCCTAAACATACTATAGCGCCTAAATAAATATTTGGTCAACGAAATGGGATTAGAAAAAAGCTACTCCCTCGGGTTGCGGCGAGCAAGAAAGTCAATGTTCCAAAGACATTATTTCTTGGGCGGTGTAGTATTTGCGGCGGCGCCGTATTCGGGCACCGAAATTTTTTCGTTTTCTCCAGATTCCAGTCGTTTAATACCGTCAGCTATCCAGCGTTCGCCGGATTGACTAACTATAGGTACGCTCAGTGCATAAGCTAGGGCGTTGGCCGCAGCCATGCCAATTCTAAGGCCGGTAAAACTGCCCGGGCCCTTAAATACAATCACCCCCTGTAGGTCCTCTAGCCCAATGCTTGACTTGTTAAGTATTTCTTTAATCTCGTGATTTATGGTTTTTGCTAGTTGCCTGTCGGCCGTCCATTTTTTATATGCTAACTGCTTATCATCCTCAAAAACTCCCAGTTCAGCCTCTGGTCTGTCGGTCCTGATAATTAATACTTTCATGGCTCTACCTCTTGGCGCTCGGTCTCCAACTTTCTAATAACCTCGCCGAACTGCTCGGGATATCTAATGATTACTTCTCGCTCGTCGGGGTCATTAGCGGTGGGCTTTAGCTCTATGGTAATTCGGTCCGTTGGCAGCACGCCACTTACAATGTCGGCCCATTCAATAATTGTGATGGCATTTTTATCCCCGATTGACTCGCTTAGCTCGTCTCTTAGGATTCCGGGTTCGCTAAGTCTATAAAAGTCGTAGTGGAAAATCCGTAACTTTCCAGACTGGTAGACTTTTTTGAGCGTAAAGGTAGGGCTGGATACTATGTCCTTACTGCCCAGTCCCTTGACTAAGCCCTGGGTAAAGGTGGTCTTGCCGCCGCCTAAATCAGCTACTAGTTCTATGACTTGGCCGCCGGACAGGCTAGCGCCCAGTGCCTCGCCGAGCTTCAAAGTATCGGCGGGCCCGGTGGAAGTTGTTGTATAAATCAGTTCGGTACTCATAGCCAGCGTATAGTAGCGCGCCGATGCCCACAATCGCAAGCGTCCACGGATGCAACGATGCCGACGGAGTAGTAGTGGCCGCTGTGGAGACCCCGCTGGAGGATGACGCCGAAGCGCCTTTGACTGAAGTTGAGGTTTTGGACGCAGACTTAGAGGACCCCGAACTACTAGTTTGGCTAATGGCATTTGGTTGGCCGGGAGTGGGCGAGTTGGTCCAATACCAGTGGCCGTTAGCAAGTGCCCAAGCCTGACCGTCTTTGGCACTTGCATAGACATCCGTTTGACCTAAGACTGTGTTAAGCGGATCAAGCAGGAAGGCCTGGCCGCTGGTGTTACTCATGGCCAAATTAGTATCAATGGAAAAGAAGGCTTTGAATGATTTGGCCGGCATGGTTGTGCCAGCCGGAATCGTATAAGTATGTTTGGTAGCGGTTCCGACCTGCAACTTAAAGCCGCTCAAATCAAAGTCCGTGTCGTTTGGATTATAAATTTCAATGAACTCGTCCTCGTCGTCTGTTTGCGGCGAGGCCGGGTTAGGTAGAATTTCTGTAATTTGAGGAGCGGCTAGCCCTATATCGGACGAAGGGATACCGGGGCCTGAATCGCCACTGGAAGCAAGACTTATAATTGTGGATGGTGCGGCATCGCCGTCCGACCAGTCAACAAAAGTAGCTGTGGCGGCCGGCGTAAGTAAGGCTAGCAAGCTGTTACAATCGGCACCGAGTTCGGCCTGCTGCCAGCTGCCGTCGGATAATTTTCTATACCAAACAGCCGCCGGATCGGCCGTATTGGACGGCACCTTTATTATGTCGGCGCCGCTTGTAGAGGAGGTCCAGTTTACGTGATCTTGCGGAGCAAACACTAGGCTGCCATCAGCTTGGGCGCCAACTTTAGCAATCATCAAGTAGCCACTGGTGTCGCTTAGGCTGAACGAAAGATTAGCCACAGCGGCCGCGCCACAAGTTGGGGAACTGTCGCTGTTTAGCAAAATCGTTTGGCGCGGCAGAAGCGTAATTGCCGGTAGCTGCTGCGAGCTGGTTGGCACCGCCAGACTTGCCGGCGATGATTTATTAAAGTATTCAAGTAAGTAGTTGCTGAGGCTAAGGTTGCTGGGTGAGTTATTTTCAATGACCACCGATTCAGTACCAGTCATCTTAAACTGAATAATTGTTAGATCGCCAGTTGGGGCTGAAGCATAGGCTAGCCGCCCCACAAATGCTGTTATTAACAGCAGACTAGCTATGGTGGATAGCCAAAATCGCCTCACAATTGTTTGCAATTTTATTTAATTATTATTTGCTATGCAAGCAGTAGCGGATTAGATTTTACGAAGGTATACTATGCTTATGCTAAAGCTTAGCGCTAACTTGCGAAATTTGAATGTGGTTAGCCTGCGGAGCGGCGCCACCGTGGCCATAGCGGTACAGCCAATTATCAACCCGCATAATCTTAAGATTCTGGGCTGGTGGTGCAAAAGCCCAATGAGCCCCAACCAGCTAGTGCTGTTGTCTGATGATGTCCGCGAACAGCAGGCTGGCGGCTTGATTATTAATGATGAAGAGGACTTAACAGCTGCCGAGGACTTAGCGCGCCACAAAAAAATATTAGATATTGATTTTGAGCTGATTGGAAAGTTGGTTAAAACTAAGCGTTCTAAACTTGGTAAAGTAAGCGACTTTAGCTATAACGATGGCATGCTTGTGCAGAAAATGTACGTTGAGCGTCCTCTGACTAAAGTGTTTAGTACTGAGGCCACGCTTTTGATTGACCGTTCTCAAATTATAGAGGTGACCGATAACTATATACTGGTAAAAGACTCTGATGTGAAGGCTACCGAAGCCGAGTTTGCCGGTGCCACGGCGCCAGTCTGATATTTATAAGAATACTCAATTATCCATCAGCACGAAGCTGCTAACTCCGTATTTTAACTACATTATTTTAACATATGTCAAAAAATTGTAATTGGCTGAATCTAATAGCTAACCGGCCTTCGTAAGATGCTTGACTTGTTAAGTATCTTTTAGAGTTTCGTTGATGATATCGTAGCCAAAGCCTCGGCTGGCTAAATACTGTTTGAGTTTTTGCGGGTCGTTTTTATACTTTGATAAATTCTTCTTCTTGGCAATAAGGTCTTTTAGCGCTTCCCTCTCGTTAATTTGGTCGCTGCTCATCGCGTCGTTTAGTAATTCCCCGCTTATTCCCTTTTGCATGAGTTCAGCGCGGATAGCTCTGGGGCTACGGTTTTTGCGCTGCCTCAGCTCTATAAACCACGCAGCAAACTTGGCATCATCAAGGTAACCTTTCTGGGCAAACTCTTCTATCAGTTTGTCGGTTAAATCGGCCTCGGCCTTTTTTTTATACAAATAATCTCTGAATTCGCGCGTGGAATGCGGACGGTTTAGGAGCCACTCTAAGCTCCGGGCCCGCAGCTTGCCATCCTCGGATAACTTTTTAAATTTTTTAACATCGCCCTCAGTTAGTTCTAGCTCTTTTTTAAGTTTGTACTTGATAAGCTCGTCTAGACTGAGTGAAAAACTATACCGCTCGTCAACAAAAATACTAACCCGCTCCGGGTTTTTAATTTGCTGTTTTATGGATGTAATTGTCACT
>DATKKU010000040.1:0-4012 GCA_035542755.1 Binatia bacterium
GCCCTGGATATCGGCATAGAGAACGAATTATGCCAAAGACTTGTGCCAGTCATAACCGAGCTTTATGCCGCTGATTTTCCAGAAGTCCAAAACCAAAAAGAGCATGTAACCGAGGCCTTTGCACGTGAGGAGAAACTGTTCCGTCAGACACTTAGAAGCGGCCTAAGAGAGCTGGATAAGGTCTTAGCGCCCAGCGAACCAGGTGCGGAGCAAAGCCGGGCTTTAACCGGAGAGATTTTGTTTAGGCTGTACGACACGCACGGTTTTCCGGTGGAACTCAGCAAGGAAGAGGCCAAGAAAAAGAATATTGAAATCGCCCAAGACGCCAACACCGACTTTGAGCGGCTGATGGACGCCCAGCGCAAGCGCAGCCAAACGGCCAGCGCCGGCATGTTTAAGGGCGGACTGGCCGACCATAGCCAGCAGGTTATTAAATACCACACCACCACCCATCTTATGTATCAGGCGCTTAAAAATGTTCTGGGCGACGGTGTTGTACAGCGGGGCAGCAATATCACGGCCGAGCGCACGCGTTTTGACTTTTCTCACCCCGAAAAGGTGACCCGCGAGCAACTAGACGAAGTTGAGAAAATTGTTAATGAAAAAATTGCGCAGGATTTGCCGGTAACCTGGAAAGAAGAAGACACCAAAGAAGCTTTTGCAAAAGGTGCGAGTGGTGCCTTTGGCGACAAATACGGCGACAAAGTAAAAGTTTATACCATCGGCGACCCCGAGCACCCGTTTAGCCGCGAAATCTGCGGCGGCCCGCACGTAGAGCATACCGGCGTGATAGGCGAGGGCGGCAAGAAGTTTAAAATTACCAAAGAAGAAGCTTCTAGCGCCGGCATCCGCCGCATCAAAGCCGTTTTAGAGTAATAAAAAAGACCCGCTTCAGCGAGGGTCCATATAAAGAGTGTTTCTCCGAGAAAGAGGCGAGCCGAAGCTCTAACCTCTTTCTCGGTGCGGGTTATATATTCACGGCCCCGCTTGGCCGCAGGTTGCCTAGCTAGGCGCGCGCTCTGAGCAGACACTTGCCTGCCCAAACCAGGCAGACCAGCGCCAGGGCTGCAGAGAACGCTGCGAAGCTCAGACCCAGCCAGGGCGGCAGGATGTACCGCTGCCGACCGTCAACGGTGACCTTGGTCGTGGCGACCAGTACACCGCCCAGCATGAAGAGCATGCCGACGAAAGCGCTCAGAAACAGGCTGTTACCGGCCCGGCGCTCGCTGTCTCTTTCCAGGTAGTCCATGTAGGTCCTCCCTTTGCTCGCTCAGCGGCTTCTTCGCCGCTTATCAACTAGGAAACAGGCGCCAGCGCTGATGTACGCCGACAACGAATTGCCGCACAAGACTGCGCGGCACCACCAGCCGAAGAGGGCAGAAGTGCCGACTTCGTTCCTGATCGTAATCAGACTGCGAACGAGCACTAGGTCCTCCTTGGTTGGCTTGAAACTTCAAGGTACTTGATGGCCCTTTTTGGACCACATCGCTACAAACCGGAATTTGCACTGATGTGACCAGAAATGGTTCTGAGGGGAGGTGCGCGTCTTGCGCACTCTCCCCTCTGCGGGTTAGAGTTTCACGGCCCCGCTTGGCCGGGCAGAGCTAGGTGGTGATGGTGGACGTCTGGCAGATGGCCGACAGGTTGCCAGGCTTGATGGCCTGGTAGTCGGTGTACTTCTGACCGTCCTTGTCCTTCTTCACAACCGGAGTCGCGAAGAAGTAGTGGCCGCCGATACGCCGGAGCTCGTCGTACTGGTAGGTCTTGTCGCCGCACTGCGGCAACTGGAACTGGACCCAGTGGTCCGAGACCGACAGGTCCACGACCTTCAGGCTGGCGTACTCCAGCGGGAGCTCGCGAACTGCCTGGACGTGGTGCCGATGGTCCACGGTGCTCTGGTGCGGTCCGTAGATGCCCATCGCGCCGATGAAGAAGATCGCGAAGGCGACAAACGGCATCGAGCCGTACTTGGAGTTCCGCACGTCCTCGGCGCGGGCGATGACCAGGCAGGAGATGCCCAGCGTGAAGCCGCCGATGATGAAGCCGAGGTTGCCGAGATTCAGTGCGATGAAGGATGCAGCCAGCACTTAAGTGTCCTTTCTGGACGGGAACACGGGAATATTTTTGCCAAAGGCAAGCAAACGATTAATTGCTTATTAACAATCTATTTGCCTCTGGCAATATCTAGCTCTAACTTTGTAATGTACTAGTCCAACCTCACTGATTGAACGCTTAGTATTATAGCGCTTTTGCTTAAAAATGTCAATAGTAAAACCTAAGTCAGGACATATAATTGCTCTATCTGTCAACAGGGGTAGCTGGTATTGGACGGCTAGTGTCTTTTAAAGGGTAAAATGCCGCTTTAGGCGGCGGGCTGAAAGGTCGTCAACTTTGCTTAGCTCGGCAAAACTGCAGTAGCGCAGCAAGTTATAATGGCCGGCCAGCTGCTCTATAGTTTCAAAGCACGGCGCCGGGTGCACCCAGATACTTTTTTGCAGCATCATAAAACCCATTGACTGCAGACGGTGGGTAAAAGCCGCGCGCTGCTTAGAGTGGCGCACCGGTATATCAAACGTTACCAGCCGCCACTTTTTGTCCCACTTAGCCGGAACTTTGACTTCCAGCTCATCAATGATGACTTGCTGCAGGCGATGGGCACCGGCCGGAGTCAGACCGTAACTCATACCGTCCTCGTCCCGGGAGATAATTACCAGCTCCTGGCGGCGCAACTCATTTAGCACCTTTTCATAGTCGGCTTTGGGAACAGGCGATTTTTTTAGCAAAATGCCAAAACCCTGCAGGGCATTTGGTGCGGCAACGACAGTAGTGTCTAGGCCAGCCGCTCCAACAATTTTAAGCGCCGCGTTAACCGCCTCTTTGGTCCTCATGATTGCCTTACGCCCATTACGTTCATATACAAAATTTTAACATATGTTAAAAAAATGCAGTTGAGGGAAGGGCCGGAACATTGTGTGAGTAGGGGTATTTTTGGCCCCCAGCTCAGCAAATAAACAGATTGCTCGTGGTATAATCTAACCTGATTATGCTTCAAAAACTTGGCTCTATTAAAGACACGGTAAAGACCAAATTACCAAGCGTAAAAAGCGATGGTAAAAGCCGCCAGCCGGCGGGCGAGTATTTGGTGGCCCTAGACATCGGCACCGAGTACGTTAAGGCGCTGGTTGGGCGGGTAATCGGCAATGAGGTAGAGATAATAGGAGTCGGCAAAGCTCATCAGGAGCTGGCTGATATGCAGGCCGGCGCCATTGCCGACATTGCCGCCGTGGTAGCCAACTGTGACCATGCCCTAGCAACAGCCGAGCAAGAAGCCGGAGTCAGTGCCAGAACATCTGTAATCGGCATAGCCGGCGAGCTGGTAAAAGGCACTACCTCAACGGTTCGCTTTACCAGGCCCAATCCCAATAAAGAACTTAGCATTGAAGAGATGAGTCGCATTATTGAACTGGTTCAAGAGCGCGCCGAGCTTAAGGCTCGCCAAGAGCTAGCCTGGGAACTGGGCGGTAAAGACGTAGAGGTCCGGCTGGTCAATAGTGCCCTGGTGCGAATTGATATAGACGGTTATAAAGTGACTAATCCCATAGGCTTTCAGGGAAAGGACGTGGTGGTAGAGATGTATACGGCCTTTGCTCCGATGATACACATTGGTGCGCTGGAGCGTACGGCATCTGAGCTGGATTTGGAACTTTTGGCGGTAGCGGCCGAGCCGTTTGCCGTTGCCCGCAGCGTGGTTGGCGACGACCCCAACGCCTCGGTTAGCGCGGTTTTAATGGACGTTGGTGGCGGTACAACCGATATGGCTGTAGTCAACGAGGGTGGGGTAGAGGGCACAAAAATGTTTGGCATTGGCGGCCGGGCCTTTACTCATGCCATTGAGCGCGAGCTGGACGTGCCGTTTACTAAGGCCGAGTCTATTAAGGTTGGGCTGTCGGCGGGCAAGCTGCCAGCGGCCGGCGCGGCTAAAGTTGAAAAAGCCCTAGATAAAACTCTTAAT
>DATKKU010000041.1:0-40605 GCA_035542755.1 Binatia bacterium
GCCATCTCTCGACTCGGCACTAGAAGCTGCTGTTCGCCAGCATGCCGAGGAGCTTAGGAAGCACTCCATAAGAGCCTCGGGCGCATCTCTTGCAATGGGCCCCATCACGGGGACTATCGAGACCATAAGGACCGACGATAAGGCGACCACAACTTCGTTTAGTAGCTCAAGCGTCGAGCTTTCGACTAATACAACCACGGTACCTCTGCCGACTCCCTCGGGGACCCTGCCTCCTACGAATGAAGGTCAGAAGCGGGCCGGCCCCGCTGACGCTTGATCGGCGGTTCCGAGGGCTCGGTCTGTTCACCGCGCAATAGTTTTAGTAAGATTTGTAGAGGTCTAGGTGGGTTGTAAAGATGCCGAGTTAAGACCACCACGTCGGAGCAAGCTGTCAGCTTGCGACGACGAAATATACTTAAATGACCTATTTCGTGTCTTCAGCTTTTCGCTGCTCCTCCTTTCCCCATTGTTTATCCTCAAACAATGGGGACCCCATAGATGATATTATTACTAGGAAAATATGAGTAAAGTCGCGCAGTATCTGCAGGAGCATTTGGTAGGGGAGGTCTCGGCCAGCCCAGAAGTTCGTAGGCACTTTGCCCATGATGCTAGCATCTTGCGCTTGGCGCCGGCCATTGTGGTTTATCCAAGAAACGAGAGTGACATTAGAAAAACCGCCAGCTTTTGTTGGCAGCTGGCCGAGCGCGGCCGGCCAATGCCACTAACTGCCCGTGGTGGCGGCAGCGATACCTCTGGTGCGGCACTGGGCGCCGGCATACTACTGGTTTTTCCGGCCCACATGAATAAAATCCTAGAGCTCAACCCCAAAAAAGAGACAATTATTGTGGAGCCCGGCGCTACCTATGACAAGGTTGAACAGACACTTTATACTCACGGGCTATTCTTGCCGCCGTACCCGGCATCGTTGCAATACGCCACCCTGGGCGGCAGTATTGCCAATAACGCCATCGGCGAAAAGTCCTTAAAGTATGGCTCAACTGCTGATTACGTTGAAAAACTAAGAGTAGTACTAGCTAACGGCGAAATTATAGAAACCGGACCTCTTTCTAAGCGTGAGCTCAATAAAAAACTCGGCCTGTCCACTTTTGAGGGCGATGTCTACCGAGCTGTAGATAAAATAGTTGAAGAAAACGCCGAACTAATACACCAGCAAAGCCTAATCGCCCAAACTCCTAGGAGTTCAATAGGCTACAATCTTTCGCGCATAAAAACCAAAAAAGGCTTTGACCTGACGCCGCTATTCACTGGCTCGCAAGGCACGCTGGGCGTCATATCGGAAGCTACTATGCGCGTGGTCCCGCACAATCCGCTAACCAGAAATATTCTAATTAGTTTTGAAAAACTGGACGATATGCAAGAGGCCTTACCGCGGATCCTGGCCCTAAAGCCCAGCGTCTGCGACATGATAAATAAGGGCGCCATTGAGCGAGTGCTGAGTATCAACCCCCGACAGCTAGACAATGTGCTGCCGATGCCCAGCGCCGACATACATTTATTTGTTGAGTTTGACGACCAAAAAGAAGCCGACCAAAAGAAAGCCCTCAAAAAGCTAACCAAGATTATAGATAGAGACGGAATTGACTATTTAGTCGCCGAAGACCTGGAGGGACAGGACAGAATCCGCAAGGTCCGCGAATCTGTGTCCACCATTCTCAACGAGCCCAGCGGCCAAACCAAAGCTATCCCGGTGGCCGAAGACATTGCCGTTCCGGTAGAGAATTTATCGGAGTTTCTTAAAAAGGCGGCACAGATATATCAGGCAGCCGGAACGGCGCCAGCGGCTTGGGGCCAAGCTGGCGAAGGCGTGGTTAGGATGCACCCAATGTTTGATTTGGCACAAACTGGCGACCGTCAAAAACTATTTAAATTATCCGACGAACTATACGCGGCGGCGCTGAAACTGGGCGGCACCTTGTCCGCAGCTCACGGTGAAGGCCGAATCCGGGCACCTTATACGGTTTATATGTACGGCGAAGACTTATTAAAACTGATACGTCAGGTTAAGGCTGCTTTTGACCCTTACAATATTCTAAATCCGGGTGTTAAAACAGCAACGCGCGACGAAGTCAAAGCCATGGTGCGCGGCGATTATAACCAGGCTCACCGCCACGAATTCCTACCCAGAAGCTAACCGCGTGTTTGTAGTTATACAATAAGTATTGTATAATATTTTCTATCGTCTTTGCCGTCCCTAGAAGGAGGTGAGACTGTGGGGCGCAGAAGAAAGAGGGCTCGTAAGAGACCGTCTTCCTGCGAAGGAAAAAACTGCTACACCAAGGCAGAGGCCATTGCGACCGCCAAGAGGCGAAACATGCAGTGGGGTGGCTTCAATTCGGCTTACAGATGTAGGCCATGTTCCAAATCGGCCGGATACCAAGTCTGGCACGTTGGTAGGCGCAACCCCATAAAACCCTAGTGGTTCCGCCCAAGAACAGTTTCTTGGGGGGAACGACAACATATCAAATTTGCTAATCATATAAAAAGTCCGGTATGAACCCGGACTTTTTAATTGGTGGGCGAGGAGGGACTCGAACCCTCAAGCCGTGAGGCAACGGATTTTAAGTCCGCAGCGTATACCAGTTCCGCCACTCGCCCTTCGTCAAAGCTTACGCTTCTACATTTCGCTTCCAAGTAAACTTGAAAGACTCAATCTTAAGCTAAGCTTTTCCTCTAAAATTTGCAAAAAATTGCTAAAGCGGATTTTTGCAAATTTTGAAGGAGGAGCAGCCGATAGCTGGAGACACGAAGCAAGCTTGTCAAAATATGATTCGTCGTCGCAAGCTTTAGGCTTGCTCCGACGTGGAGGCGCGTACGAGATTCGCACTCGTGTAAAAGGTTTTGCAGACCTGTGCCTAACTCCTCGGCCAACGCGCCACAAAAATATTGCCTATCAGCCTCCAATTATACAAGATAAGGGGTGACTTATGGTTGCCAATTAGCGGCTCAAGCGGTACGATTTAAGCGTAATTGACAAAATAAAAGCGGTGGGCAAGGAGGGGTAATGAACGTTTGGGACTGGAACTCACCCATCGCACTAAGCATTTTTTTTGTGGGCCTGGCGCTTAGCTTTGCACTGTTTAGCTGGGCCGTAAAAAACTTCGCCAGCATTGGCGGCTCAACAAACCAAAAACGCGGCCGCTAACTAGGAAAATAGACAGTAAAATCCCCGTTAGCGACTCACGGGATTTTCTTTAGATGCACGTTCCAAGATTTATAAATTGATGTCAGTGCTATAATCATCTTTAAGGATGAGCGCAACCACCACAACTACCACCAACCCTAAGGCTGTGATTGCTTTTATCGCGGTATTTGCGGCATTTATCGCATTGTTTATTGGGCTATACATTAGGCGGCGAGAGGTTGTTTTTACCGGCACCGTGATTGATAAAAACATACTAGAAAGCGTGGCTCAGAATAGTACTATGCCTATGAATCAGGGTGGAATCACCTTTGGCGGCGGCAGGCTGGGGGTCGGCAACAACAGTGGCGTGATACATAATTATCAGATAAGAGTCAAAACCGATGCCGGCAAGGAATTCAATTACCCTATATCATCGGGTAAGTACGAAATTATAAAAATTGGCGATAGAGTTAGTAAGCCCAAAGGAACTACTGAGGTTGACATCATTTCTGCGGCTACACCCGCCAATCAAGCTGGTCCGTCGGCCCCGCCGCCCAGCACTGCGCCTCCAACAACGCCGCCACAAGGACCATTTGTATGAGCCCGAGGTTTTGCCCAGTTAGCGGCTAAAGACCAAAAATTCCGCGGCGTTTTTTTCCTGGAACGAACACGCTGTTCATAAGCTCTGGGTCATAAGCTGCGGGCACCTGCTTGTACTGGGCGTAATAGAACAAAGCTGTATTTAACACGCTGGAAGCTGCCGAGAAAAAGATTGTTACTACCAGGAACGCAACTACAACCAGGCTAACTCCGACTGCCGCGCCTATGACACCCCCCAGGGCAGCAGTCGCGATAACCACCGGGATTGCTATAACAAATAAGAGTAGATAAATAAGAAAAGTCGCTATACCAAAGCCCAAGCGACCGATTATGTTTTCGCCCCATGTGGCCTTGAGCAGCAGAGTGGAGGTCTTAATGGAACTGACGGCACTCTCGTCGGTAGTGACTATTACCGGTATTACAAATAATCTGGCAATTGACCACGCTGCGCCGACAATCCATACAATAATTCTGCCCAGCAGCCTGGAACGCTCGGCGATGGCTCGCAGTATCATCCCGATGGTGGCTTCAATCACAGAAAACATAAACAAGGTCCCGGCCTTAGAGCGGGCAAGCTTCATATATTCCTTGTAGGGCTTTGACTGACCATGAAAAATATCAATAGTATTGGCTACCAAGCCGGCGGCGTAAAGATTAACTATAAAGTAAGCCAAAACATAATAAATGAAGACAACGACGTAGCCGGCGGGCGAGGCGCTGTAGTTTGTAGTACCAGCACTATCAACAGTTTTTACCAGCAAAGTGTTACTGCCGACAAGGAAAATTATCCCAAAAATTATAGCCAGCCCTATACCCATTACAGCGCTCATAATTACGTATCTAACAAGCGACTCGTTGGTCCTTATTATTTTCATGCTTTGCTTAAACAGCAGCCAGCCGGTCTTGGTGCGCCCGCGCTTAACAGTTTGGGCGTTTAGCGGAGTTGCCCCGGCAGCTGATGGCACAACTTGACTCTGTACACTGGCAAAAGCCTGCGTGACATATGGTTCGGGCCAGCCGGACGCGCGAAGCTGAGCAGCGATTTCGTCAGGGTGCAGTCCGGCATTCAGTTGCTGATAAACATAGGCAGCCAGTTTGGCTACTTCTTGCATTGGATCCGGGTTTGGTAAAGTGTCCATTTTTGCTTGCTTAAGATAAGCATAACAGGTTTCCGACCCCATGCAAGCAGCAAACTAATCAAGAAAAAAGTCCAACACAAAAGTTAGACTTTTTTCTTGGTGGGCGCTGAGGGACTTGAACCCCCGACCCTCTCGGTGTAAACGAGATGCTCTAGCCAACTGAGCTAAGCGCCCACGTCGGAATCGACGTGCCAGCCTCCGTAAGCTCAAAACTTCGCTTACTTTCGGCTTAAGGTCGCTTCCTCCTCTCAATTTTACAAAATATTGCACTGCAGAATTTTGTAAAATTGGACCTCGCAAAATTGCAAGGGGAAAGGTAGTAGCCACGGTCTGCCTCTGGCAGATTCGGATTCATTCCGAAAGTGGCGTTGAAGGAAAAGTCGGGGTCCCCCGCAAAATGTAGTTTTGTGGGGTGGCAAAACCGCTAGGTTGTCCTTCAATATCGTGGTGGGTGAGAGAGGACTTGAACCTCCACGCCTTGCGGCACAGCCACCTCAAGGCTGCGTGTATACCAATTTCACCACTCACCCGGACGTGACTTGATTATTGTAAATTAACAGGGGTAAAAAAGCAATCAATTGCAAGCTGATGATTAGCAGAATACAATTACTAGAGTAATAGGAGGGACTATGGTTGCTTTGTGGATTGTGATACTTGTGCTGATTGTTATAATTCTGGCCGGTTTACACATTGTTAAGCAGTACGAACGTGGTGTTGTTCTGCGGCTGGGCAAAGTCAGGACTAAAGTCAAAGACCCGGGCCTCAGATTAATTATTCCCTTTATTGACCGGATGAAAAAAATTAGTATTAGAATTGTGACTTTGCCGGTGGACAGCCAGCAGGTTATAACCAAAGACAATGTTTCTATAGACGTTGCGGCTGTAGCCTACTACCAAGTCATTGACCCCATTAAGTCAGTTGTAGAAATAGAAAACGTCATAAGCGCTACTTATCAAATTGCCCAGACAACCGTCAGGAACGTTGTTGGTCAAAGCGCGCTTGATGAAGTGCTTAGTGGGACGGCCGAAATTAACGAGAAGATAAAAAAGATTTTAGACGTAGCTACAGCGGAGTGGGGAATTTATGTCAGCACGGTAGAGCTCAAAGACATCAAACTGCCTGATACCATGCAGCGGGCCATGGCCAAGCAGGCCGAAGCCGAGCGTGAGAAAAGAGCTAAAATTATTGCCGCTGAAGGCGAACAGCTTAGTGCTACCAAGCTTGGCGAGGCGGCCGACATAATTGCTGCTCACCCGATTGCCCTGCAGCTTAGAAACTTGCAGACCCTGACCGAAATATCCAGCGAAAAAAACAGCACCGTCATTTTCCCGGCGCAGTTTATGAGTACCATTGAGGACGTTAAGAACTTCTTAGCTAGAGAAACAGGATAAATTCTGGTGGCTCCTCCCAGACTCGAACTGGGGACACAAGGCTCTTCAGGCCTCTGCTCTACCAACTGAGCTAAAGAGCCACGGCGGGCATGAATAGTTTAATACATTAACACCTTGTACGCAACGATTGAGAGAAGTTGCCGCTTTTGCTACAATGTCTCTGTTCTTAATTTCTTTTCCAAATTTTCAAAGCGGGATTTTTGTAGCCGTTTGAAAATTTGAGAGGAGGAGCAGCGAAAAGCTGGAGGAGCGAGCAATGGTTTTGCTATTGGTCGTCTCCGCAAGCTGATAGCTTGCTCCGACGAGCGGGTGTAGCTCAGTTGTTTAGAGCGCTTCCTTGCCAAGGAAGAGGCCAGGAGTTAGAGTCTCCTTACCCGCACCATACATGTCATACCAAGTAGTCAATTTACACCGGCAACGGTGTTTTTGTTATTATTGACCTATGAATAAGGTATTTATATTTCACGGCACGGAAGGTTACCCAGAAGAAAATTGGTTTCCTTGGATGAAGAAGGAGCTAGAGAGCAAAGGTTGTGAGGTTATTGTTCCCCAATTTCCATCTCCTCCAGTCGTGCCAGCTAAAATTGCAGAATGGTTTGATGTATTGAGGCCATACTTAGACGGTATGGACAAAAATACCATAATTATTGGCCATAGCCTGGGCGGTGTGTTTACACTCAGGGTGCTTGAAAAGCTCAAAAAACCTATAAAAGCCGCCTTTCTTACTGGGACGCCGATTGGTGTGAAGCCTATTCTGAATTATGACAGGGACATAGCTTTTAGCGGTTTTACCTTTGACTGGGAGTTAATTCGGAAGAACTGTAAGCATTTTGAGGTTTATCAGTCGGACGATGACCCATACGTAGGTTTAGAAAATGGGAAAGAACTTTCAAGCCACCTAGGCGTAAAACTTAACTTCATCCCTAACGCAGGACACTTTAACAAAAAAGCTGGTTACGTGAAGTTTGAAACACTCAGAGATAGGTTGCTTACGATTTTGTAATGTAACTCCCAGCTCTCACTTACTGAGTAAATAGTCCCTATAGGAAACTTCTAAAATCTTCCTCCAGCGAGCTATCTCATCCCTAATTTGGTGTAAACTTTTTCCTACTTGCTGCACCAGGAGTCAATAAACCACAAGCTCCGGCTAAATAAAACTAGCTGGGGCTGTTTTTTATCTATCAAATAAACTTGCTTGTTGTTGCTGCTCTTCCGTTTTAATCCAAATCTGCCTGGTGGTGCTAGACTGATTAGTAATAGCATTTAGATTGGGGGTTAAAATGGTAGGATTTGGAATATTAGGGCTTGTTATCTGTGTGATTATTGCGCTGTGGCCAGCAATGGTCGCCTCCCGCAAAGGCCACAGCTTTTTACTGTGGTTTATTATCAGCATACCTTTTTGGTTGATATCGCTGTTTGTTGTTTATTTTGGGCTGAGCGACAAAACTAAGACGGCTCAAGATATAGCCGATGATAAAGCCGCAGAAAAAGCCTTAGACAGGGAAGAAAAAAACGCCTAGCGCTTAGCAGCAGCTCCAAGTTAGTAGCCTAGACATGGCGCTTATAAAGACGCCACCCGAAAGACGGCGGCGGTACGTTGTCGGCGGCTATAATGTCATCGGTGTTTTTGTTGCCCCAAACCACGGCTGAGATTGTGCCAACCGGCTGGCCTTTGGTAACTGAAGTCTTATCGGTATCAATTTTTATCACCGAACTAACCTGGCGGGTGGCCCAGGTGACTATGCTAACGTCATTTTTTGAAAGCAAATTAACCACGTTTCCCCAGGGCGCAATGTATATTCCAAGAATTTCATTTTTCTTGGCTACGGTAACTTTGGTAAATCCTGTATCAACAGAGGCTAGCAGCGGGCGGCTGTCGCCGATTGCCGAATTTAGGTCGGGGGCGCCCATAATCGCCCCGACAACCAATATATTTTGGCCCTCTATGTTGCGGTTGGCGGCAAACAGATAAACGCCGCCGGCTTGCTCGGTGTTGCCGGTCTTGATGCCGACGATGCCGTCAGTACCCAATAGCCAATTTATATTCTTGACAGTTCCGGCAACCGGTATGTCGGCCGACTGCTGCGAAACAATGCCGCTTAGCACCGGGTCCCTCATGAAGACCAGGCCCAGATTGGTCAAATCCTCGGCGCTGCTGACAGACTGTGGTGAAAAACCGCTGGCATCGGCCACCTTGCTCTCCTTCAGCGCAAGGCCTTTTAGATAAACGTTGGCGTAAGCCGTAAAATTGTTGACCGAACCAAATGCCCAGCGAGCGAGCGTGTCGGCCATATTGTTAGCCGATGGCAACAGCAGAGCCTGCAGGGCCTGGTACTCGCTTATCTGCTCACCTTCGGTGACCGGCACCACAGAACCGCCTTTAGCCGAATAGTCATTATAAGAAGCCACGTCTTCGGGACCTATGGTTATGGTCGGACCCTGGTCGCCCGGGGTAAGCGGCTTTTTTTGCAGAACAGCCATGGCTGTAACTACCTTTGTGACGCTGGCCATAGGCGCCGGGACTTGCGAGCCCTCACTGTCTAACAGGCCGTAACTTTCGGCTCCGACAGCCGACTGGCCATAGGCCGGCCAGCTTAGACTAACCGGCTTAGGATGACTTTTATAGGAGTAGCTGGACTGGGCCTTCAGCTTGGGCAGCGGTGGCAGCCAGCAAAGAAAAAGCAAAACCCCAATCACCAGCAGCAGAAGCGGCAAAGGACGCCGGCGCTCAGGCTTTTTTGTTTGAGCATTCATCTTAAACACATAATACCACCACTGGCAGCCCAGCCGATAAAACTAATGTATAATGAGTTTAAGAAAAAGGAGAAGTTATCCAATGACATTAATAATAGTGGGCGTTATTGTAGTAATTTTGCTGCTGCTAGTCTTCATCTACAATGGCCTGATTCGCGGGAAAAACCGAGTTGATGAGGCTTGGAGTGACATCAGCGTTCAACTAAAGCGCCGATACGATTTAATCCCCAATCTTGTTAGTACTGTCCAGGGGTACGCAGCTCATGAAAAGACTGTTTTTGAAGAGGTTACCGAGGCCCGCGCCCAGGCGCTGAGTGCTCAAACTGTGCCAGAGGCGGCTAAGGCCGATAACCAATTTCAAGCAGCCCTTAAAAGCTTGTTTGCCGTTGCCGAGGCCTACCCCGACCTAAAGGCTAATCAGGGCTTTCAGCAGTTGCAAGCCGAGCTGGTAGACACCGAGGACAAAATCCAGGCTGCCCGCCGCTTTTATAACGGCGCGGCCCGCGACTTTAATATTAAGATTCAATCCTTCCCGACAAATATCTTTGCCGGCATGCTGGGCTTTAAGTCGCGTGACTTTTTTGACGTGCCCGATAGCGAAGCCGCGGCTGTCAACGAGCCGGTTAAAGTAGACTTTGGTTCATCTTCGGCCAACAAAAAATAACCCAAAGAATCTTTAATGTACCAGCAGATCTCTAGCAACAAGCGGCGCACGTGGCTTTTGCTTTTGTGTTTTGTTGCTCTTACCTGGCTGTTGGCTTATTTGATAGGCAAGGCTCTGGGCAGCCCCGATCTGCTGTTTCTTATAGGTATATGCTCTTTGCTATATGCTACCTATGGCTACTTTGGTGGGTCTAAGCTGGCTCTGGCCGTTAACGGCGCCCGGCAAGTTCAGAAGGCCGATGACCCCAGGCTGTGGCGAACGGTTGAAAATCTTGCCATTACCGACGGTCTGCCTATGCCCAAGGTTTACATCATGGATGATCCGGCACCCAATGCCTTTGCCACCGGCCGCAATCCCAACACCTCGGTTGTTTGTGCTACTACTGGCTTGCTGCAAATCATGGACGACAACGAGTTGCAGGGCGTGATTGCTCACGAGCTGGGACACATCAAAAACTATGACATTCGGGTCAATACTTTAGCGTTCGTGTTGGTCGGAGTCATCGCTCTGGTTGCCGATTTTTTTCTAAAGTTTACTTTTTTTGGAGGCGAGCGCGAGGAAAACTCTCAATTTGCCTGGCTGGCTCTGGTGGCTGCAGTGCTGGCACCAATTGCCGCCACACTGCTGCAGCTTGCTATTAGTCGCCGCCGAGAATACCTGGCTGACGCCACCGGCGTGCTAACTACGCGCTACCCGGAGGGACTAGTTAGCGCGCTGCAAAAACTGGAAAACGTCAATACCGCGACCCGGCGCCAGAACACTTCTACGGCCCACATGTTTTTTGTTAACCCCCTGCGCGGTCATAGTATTACCAATCTTTTTAGCACCCACCCGCCGATTGAAGACCGCATCAAGGCCCTCCAAGAAATGAAATTTTAGGGGTCAAATACCCCTGTTTTGGGCTATAATATAGGAATGGCAGAAAAGAGAAAGACGCCTGCGTCAAGCACTGGGCAGAGAGTTCGTAAGGCAACTAAACGCCAGGCTAGGACCAAGGCTAAGGCCGAGACCCGCAGTTCTTCGGCTGTGCCGAACAGCTTTCAACTAACACGGCAGGTCCTTAGGGTATTTAAGGAGCACTGGAAAACACTGCTCGGGATAGTAACTGTCTATCTAATTTTAAATATAGTTTTTGCCAGCGGACTATCTAACTTAGGCAGTACCGTCTCAAACATAAAGTCTAACCTGGATCAATCATCCTCCAGCGCCCACCCCATAGCCCAGGGCATTAGCGGCTTTGGAGCACTTGTGGGCAGCGCCGGGTCCTCTGGTTCTAGCACCGGTTCAATTTTGCAAAGCCTACTCTTTGTCATAGAAAGCCTGGTTATTATCTGGGCGCTGCGACAGCTGCTGGCTGGGAAGAAGATTAGTGTAAAGCAGGCCTACTACCGCTCTATGTACCCGCTGATTCCATTCCTGCTGGTAATTTTTGTTATTATCCTACAGCTCCTGCCGGTAACTTTGGGGGCGGCTGTTTTGTCTAACGTAGTTACCAGTATTATATCCAGCCTAAGTCTGGCTACCTGGCTGTCATGGATATTTTTCATAGTTCTCGGGGCTTGGTCGTTTTATATGATTAGCGGTTCAATATTTGCCCTTTACATCGTGACACTGCCCGACATGCAGCCGCGTGATGCCCTGCGCTCAGCCAAAAAGTTAGTTCGCTATCGTCGCTGGCAGGTTATACCAAAGGTTCTATTCCTGCCGTGTTTTATCCTGCTGGCCATGGCCGTAATCGTCGTACCCTTAATTATTTTTGCCTCATTCGCCGTTGCGCCGGTGTTTTATATCTTGAGTATGCTAACTATTTTGTTTATTCACACCTATTTCTATAGCTTGTATAGGAGCCTGCTAGAGTGAACGAACCACAAAAGCAGCGGGCGGCTCGCTTGCGCGAGTTGATTAACGACTATCGGTACAATTACCATGTTCTAAACAAGTCAATCATGAGCGAGGCCGCAGCCGACAGCTTAAAACACGAGCTCAGCCAGCTTGAGGCCAAACATCCCGAGCTTGTTACCTCAGATTCTCCCACGCAGCGAGTTGCCGGTCAGCCACTACCAGGTTTTAAGCAAATTCGTCATAGTTCCCGTATGCTGAGCCTCAACGATGTGTTTAACCAGCAGGAAATTGAGGCCTGGCTAGAGCGCATAACTAAGCTATTGCCAAAGGCTGCCAAGCCGGACTTTTTTGTGGACCTAAAAATGGATGGCCTGGCCTGTGCCCTAGTTTATGAAAATGGAAGTTTAACTCAGGCCGTGACGCGCGGCGACGGATTTGTCGGCGAGGATGTTACGGCCAACGTCCGCACCATTGAGTCAATTCCGCTTAGCCTGCGCCGGACTAAACAAAGCGGACAGTTTCTCAACGGGCGCACCGAAATTCGCGGCGAAATAGTCATGTACAAACGGGATTTTGATAGCCTAAACCAAACTCGCGAAAAGCAGGGCCAGCCCAAATTTGCCAACCCTCGCAATCTAGCCGCCGGCACCATCCGCCAGCTTGACCCGGCGCTGGTTGCTGCACGGCCGCTGCAGTTTCACGCTTATGACCTAATACCCGAGAGCGCCGGGCAGGTACCGACCAATGACTTTGCCTATAAGTCGCTGAGAGACTTAGGCCTAATTGCCAACCCCGAAGCCCGCATGGTTAAAAGCGTTGAGCAAATTATGGACTTTGCTAAGCAGTGGGAGGATAAGCGCCGCGACCTGCCATTTAATACGGATGGCTTGGTTATTAAACTCAACGACCGCCAACTGTTTGCCCAGCTAGGCGTAGTCGGCAAGGCGCCGCGCGGCGCTGTAGCGCTAAAGTATTCCGCCGAAGAGGCCACGACAGTCGTCAAAGATATTGTTATTAGTATCGGGCGGACCGGTGCCGCCACACCAGTGGCCGTTTTTGACCCGGTACAGGTTGCCGGTACCACCGTTCAGCACGCTAGTCTACATAATGCCGATGAGATTGCTCGTAAAGACGTGCGGGTTGGCGACACCGTGATAATTTTTAAAGCTGGTGATATTATTCCGCAGCTCAGCCGGGTGCTGCTTGAGCTTCGTCCAAAATCGGCTAGTGCCTTTGATATGGAGGCCGAGCTAAAGCGCCAGTATCCGGAACTTGAATTTGTGCGGCCAGCCGGCGAGGCGGTCTACCGGGTTAAAGGCGTGACCGGCAAACTTTTACTAAAAAAGGCTCTAGAACATTTTGCCAGCAAATCTGCCCTGGATATTGATGGTATGGGTGAGAAAAATGTCGCGGCTCTGGTTGATGCCAAACTGGTAGACGACCTGGCCGATATCTACAATCTAAATCAAACCCAGGTTGAGGGGTTGGACCGCTTCGCAAAGCTGAGCGCCAGCAATCTTATCAAGGGCATAGATGCATCCAGACAGCCGGATTTGGCCAGATTTGTCTATGGGCTAGGCATACGTCACGTTGGTGTACAGACAGCAATTGACCTAGTTAATCATTTTGGCTCGCTAGATAAGTTGGCCGGCGCTACCCTGGACCAGTTGATGGAGGTGGAGGGCGTGGGCCAAGTTGTAGCCGAGTCTATTTTGGGCTGGTTCGCCGACCCCGACAACCAGGAACTGCTAAAAAAATTTGAGCAGTTAAATGTAAAGCCGACGCACCACAATCCCGCCGGTGGCAAATTGAGCGGTAAAAGCTTTGTAGTTACGGGAACGCTGGGAATAATGAGCCGGGAAGAGGCTGCTGAGCGCATCCGGTCACAAGGCGGGACGTTCCAGAGTTCGGTCGGCAACGACACCGACTATCTGGTTGTTGGCGCTAACGTTGGCGCATCAAAACTCGCCAAGGCTAAAAAGTTGGGCACCAAACAGATATCCGAGACAGAATTACTTAACATGTTAAGTAAATGAATGTAGTTTTTGTAACCGGCAATGCCAACAAGGCCAGGTATTTCTCGGAACTGATTGGCCTTCCTATAAAGCATATGCCGGCGGACGTTGAAGAAATCCAAAGCCTGGATCTAAAAGAAGTTGCCGAGCACAAAGCCCGGTCGGCATACAAACAGTTAAAACGGCCAGTTATAGTTGAAGACGTTGCTATGCAGGTAAATTTCTTGGGCAAGTTACCAGGCCCGTTTATAAAATGGTTCATAGAGGAAATAGGGCTGGAAAAAATTTGCCGACTGGCCGACGCTAGTGAAGACCGCGGCGCCATAGCCTCCTGTGTGTATGCCTATTACGATGGCAAGTTGCTCAAACTGCTTGAGGGCAGTTTAAGTGGTACCATTGCAAAGCACCCCAGGGGTGCTGAAGGTTTTGGCTGGAACCCAACCTTTGTTCCAGAGGGCTCGGAGCAGACTTTAGCCGAGATGGATGAGCCAACGTTTAAAAAGTTCTATATCCGTATCAAACCCATTCCTCAGCTAAAGGAGTTTTTGACCGGACTTGATAAAATATAAGCCGTCTTCTTACAATTTTACAAAATTCTGCACGCAATATTTTGTAAAATTGAGAGGAGGAAGCGACCTAAAGGCCGAAAGTAAGAATATGATTGTATTCTTACGAAGGCCGGCACGTCGGTTCCGACGAGGGGATGTAGCTCAGTTGGCTAGAGCACGGCATTCGCATTGCCGGGGTCGGGGGTTCGACTCCCCCCATCTCCACCAAACTACTGACCATTAATTACGCTTTGCAGCCTCTCGGTTGTCAAGTCCATCTGGTGCAGGATATGGGCTTTTACCTCATCCGATAGCGGTACTTCGGGGCTGGCGATCGCTTGTTTAAATTCCGGTACAAGCGGCTCATATTTTGGCGCTACGCTCTCCGCCTTAGCCTGAGGCGTATAGATTATGCCGGTGGCGTTATCGGTAAAGTCGGAAATTTTAATAATCGCCGCCCGTGGATTGGTGCGCAGTAGTTCAATAACGTGGTCGCGGTACTGCTGGTGCCAATCCTGCTTATCAAATACCGGATTTGTTACGGCTCCGACTAGGTTTGAAATATCGTCGCCAAACTCGTCGGCAAGCATTGCCAGAGCCTTTTTAATTGCCTCCTGTTTATCGTCAATGTCGGTCATATCCTTGGCATGATCTTCTACCAGGTCGTGCATCAGGGCCGCAGCTATAACCGCCGGGTCCTTAAAATCATAGTGGTGCATTATGCGGATAGCCACCCTTAGGATGTGGCTCATGGCCGGCTCACGCTGGCGCCTGTCCTCGGCGTGGAACTTGCTGCTTAAGGCGTAAGCCCTGTTTAGAACTTCCTGCTCCTCAGGGCTAAAGCTGGCAATCTCTATAAAAAATCTTCGGCTCAAACCTTCTTCGCCGATTACCTCGCTTATAGTATGCAGCGGCATGGATTTAATTTGCTCATCGGAGAAATGCGGCTTTGGGGAGACTTCGGGCTGGGCCATATCATTAATATATCAAATACACGTCTTGCAGCAGCCAAACCGACTAGCAACAACAGATGTAATTAGCTATAATAGCGAGGTCCAATACGGGGCATTGGCGCAGTTGGCTAGCGCGCTTCCATGGCATGGAAGAGGTCAAGGGTTCGAATCCCTTATGCTCCACCAATTATTATGAAATCAAAAAAATACAAAAACCTTGAAGAACTGATAGCTAAACTTCCAAATCATAGCTTCTCTATCAATGGAAAGCAGATGGAACCAGTCTGTCTTGTCATAGAGGGTAACAAGCGTCAGATTAGAAGGTCGTTTCGGGCCGCCGGCTGGTACTTAGCTGATAGCATTGGCTTTATTAGCACACTAAAGTCTGCAGTAAGCTCGCTACTCAATCTTAGCTACCGAGATGGTCCGATGTGGCCGTCGTATATCAATGGTAAAAAGCATCAACTCGGATTTGAGAGGCCCACCAAAACCGACACCTACCGTCGCCGTCACCACTTACGTCTTTGGACAACTGGCTTTAAGGTTGGTAAGAAAAGAGTTTGGGTTGGAACCATAAGTTACGACCGGGGCATAGGCCGCTTTAAGGGAAGTCTATTGCCGACTCATCATATAGGTCCAACTCTAGTTTTGGAGGAGGGTTATTTAGCTAGGACGTTTGATATTCAGGCCCCAAAGTACCTTAGGCTTGGTCAATCAGAGACGGGCGTTATAAACACTGGTGACGATTATGTTTGGGACGGTCGGGCCCTAATAATTAACTTAAAATAAACCATGAGATTAAATGCTTATTTGGCCCGGGCTGGGGTGGCGTCGCGGCGGGGAGCCGACAAGCTGATTAAGGCCGGAAAAGTAGAAGTAAACGGTAAAATCGGACAGTTGAATGACAATGTCACAGATAATGATGTCGTTATATTGAATGGTCATCAGGTTAGATTGCAAAAAAGTCGCAATATACTGCTAAATAAGCCAGCTGGTTACGTGACGACCCTGCAGGACCCTGAAAATAGGCCAAAAGTTATTGACTTGATAAACATTCCCGAGAGAGTGGTACCAGTGGGGCGGCTAGACTTTAATACTACGGGAGTTTTACTTTTGACTAACGATGGGGAGCTGGCAAACAGGCTAATGCACCCCAGTTTCAAGGTTGATAAAGTCTACGAGGCCCAGGTACGCGGAAACATTACGGACGAGATACTTAACAAGTTAAGCATTGGCGTAGAACTGGATGACGGCATGACCGCACCAGCTAGCGCCAGGAAACTTGCGGATAACTGGCTAGAACTGACGATCCACGAGGGTCGCAAGCACCAGGTCAAGCGCATGCTGGACACCGTTGGACTGCCCGTTAAGAAACTTCACCGCAGCCGCTACGGGAGTCTTAGTGTTGACGGTCTAAAGCCGGGACAATGGCGCGAGCTGTCGCCTGAGCAACTGCGGAAAATGGTACAATAGCGAGCAATGGCCAAACAATCAAAACTGTCTCCGTCCGGCAGGCGTCCGGCACGGGCTGGCAGAAATTCCAGTGTTAGCGAAAAAGCGGCGCTAGCCATGCGCCAGAGGCTTATGACCAAGAGGGTATTCCTTATTGGTGGGGCTTTTTTTGTTAGTCTGGCCGTCATTTTAACTTCTATTTTTCTGTTTTATAAAGTCTACGCCAGCCCCGAGCGTGTGTTTTGGAGTATGGTCAATAATAATCTCGCTACGGACGGCATAACCAAGGAGTCGGTTACCGTCGGCAGCGGTACCACAAGCGATGATATCTTACAGATGGGATTTTCGCCGGAAGTCAAAGTCAGAGACGTAAAAATAATAACCAGCACCACAAAGCATTCGCAAATACAGTTGGAGACAATCGGAACCGTAAGCACCGATTACGAACGGTATCTCAACATAAAGAACCCTGGTTCTAAGGCAACCGCGGCACAATATCAGACTCTTTATAGCATGTGGCTAAAAAGTTCGGACAATCAGTCCAGCCAACCGCAGGCTGTTAATAACGCACTCTTTGGTGCGCTGTTATTTGGAAATTTTGATAGCGCACAGCGCTCAAAACTTCTGACTTCGTTAAAAAGTTCTTACATTGTTGATTTTGCGGATGTGGCCAGGCAAAATGTTAACTCCCGCCGCCTTTATACCTATGATGTGCTGGTGCCGCTAAACAAATACGCCATGGTCGCTCACGACTATGCGCTCGCCAAAGGACTGCCCGTAGCCAGTCAAATAGACCCAGCTGCTTATAGCGACTCAACCCGGCTGCACGTTAAAATTACGGTTGATGTGCTGAGCCGCCAAGTGGTGAAGATTGAGTACGTCGACCAGGGAATTAACGAGAGTTATAGCGGCTATGGTATCCAGCCGGCATTTAATGCTCCGTTGCACACCGTAAGCCAGGCGGAATTTGAAAAAGCCGTCAATGCTGTCACCCAGTAGCCACCTCGCGTGCAAAGGCTGCATATTTTGGCCGCAGAGGTTAAACTAAAAACATATGCCAAAGAAATCGCTGAGAAATCTAGTAGCGGCAATTTTAGGCCGGCAGGTTAAACGTTTACGGCAGCGTCATAAAATGCAAGTCGTGGCTGTAACCGGCAGTATTGGCAAAACCAGCACTAAACTGGCGATTGCTAGTGTTTTAAGCCAAGGCTTTAATGTGCGCTATCAAAAGGGTAATTACAACCACCCGGTGACCGTACCGCTAATCTTCTTTGGCCAGCAGGAGCCAAGTTTGTTTAATCCGTTTGCGTGGTTAGTCATATTTATCAAAAACGAGATTAAAATCCGCAAGCGTTTTCCATACGAGGTCGTGGTGGTGGAGCTAGGTACCGATGGGCCAGGGCAGATAGCCGAGTTTAAAAACTTTTTAAGAGTTGATATTGGTTTGGTGACGGCAATCACCCCAGAGCATATGGAGTTCTTTGCCGATTTAGACGCAGTTGCTGCTGAAGAACTTTACCTGGGCAAGCTTTCCAGACAACTTCTTATAAATAGCGATTTAGCGGATGCTAAATACCTAAAGGGCTTAGACGCAGAAACCTACGGCATTAAACAGCCAGCTAATTTTAGACTGACTTCAGTAAAATTTGACGGCGACGAGGCTAGTTTTGACCTGCACGCCCAAGGTCATGACAGTTTACATTCTGGTCATCAAAAAATTACCGAGCCGCAACTATATTCTATTTGTGCCGCCGCCGCGGTTGGTTACTTGCTCAAAATGTCACCAAAGCAGATTGACGAAGGTATTCGCAATATCCCCCCGGTTAGCGGGCGCATGCAACACCTTGAAGGTGCGGCTGGCTCGGGGATAATCGATGACACTTACAATGCAAGTCCAGTCGCGATGCTTGCTGCACTAGACACGTTATATCGGCTTAGCGCAAAAAAGAAGATTGCGATATTGGGCAACATGAATGAGCTGGGGCATTTTTCGGCAGAGGAGCACAAAGCAATTGGTGAATACTGCGACCCGCGGCAGCTTAAACTAGTGGTCACAATTGGCCCCGACGCCAATGCCTATCTGGCAACCGCCGCCAAAGCCAAAGGCTGCCAGGTACAAACTTTTAACGACCCATACTCAGCCGGCCAATACCTTAGACCGCTTTTGGACGAGGATACTATAGTCCTAGCCAAAGGCTCTCAAAATAAAGTCTTTGCCGAGGAAGCCGTAAAGCTGCTGCTAGCCAACCCGGACGACGCCGTAAAATTGGTGCGCCAAAGCCCCAAGTGGCTAAAGACCAAGCGACGCAACTTCTCTGTTAAAATGTAATAGATGAAACGCTACAATCCGCAGGAGCTGGAGCCCAAATGGCAAAAGATTTGGGAAGAATCTAAGATTTACAGTGCTAATTTGGGTAGCCAAAAGCCCAAATATATTGGTTTTGGTATGTTTAACTACCCCAGCGGCGCCGGTATCCACGTAGGCCATGTCCGAAATTACACCATTCCTGATGTAATAACTCGCTTTAAGCGCCAGCAGGGTTTTGAAGCTTATCAGCCGGTCGGCTGGGATTCTTTTGGTCTGCCGGCCGAGAACTTTGCCATCAAAACCGGCGTCTCGCCCCAGGAATCCACTAGCAAAGCCATTGAAAAGTATCAGCGGCAATACCGTGCCATGGGCTGGGCTGTAGACTGGGATAAAGAAATTAATACTACTGACCCCGGCTACTACAAGTGGACGCAGTGGGCGTTTTTGAAATTATTTGAAAACGACCTAGCTTATCAAAAAGAAAGTCCGCAGTGGTGGTGTCCGCACGACAAAACTGTTCTGGCTGATGAACAGGTTGAGAATGGGCGATGCTGGCGCTGCGGGCACGTGGTGGAGCGCAGGAATCTAAAGCAGTGGTTCTTTAAAATTACACGCTACGCCGATGAAATTTTGGAAGCCACCGATGAGCTGGACTGGACGCCGGCCGTCAAAGCTAGCCAAAAGGCCTGGATTGGCCGCAGCGAGGGAATTATCTATACCAATAAAGTCCGCGATACGGACCTTAAAATTGAATCCTTTTCGGCCCACTTTGAAGCCTTTACGGCCAACACCTTTGTTGCAATTGCTCCGGACCACCCTTTCTTGCCCACACTGCTGGAAGGAATTGCTAAAAAAGACGAGATTCTAGACTTAGCCAAAAAGATGGCGCTCAAACGCGATTTGGAAGGCCCGGAAGGCCTGGAGAAGCTGGAAGGTATTTTTACGGAGCGTTACGCGATTGATATTTTTGGTGACGAGGATTTGCCAATTTGGATTACCAACTATGCCCTAGCCGATTACGGGACTGGCATTGTGCTTTGCTCGGCTCACGATGAACGCGACTTTGCCTTTGCCAAGAAATACGGTATTCGCCTAAAGCCGACTATGCTGCCAATAGACCCCGCCGAAGCCGAAAAAGTGAAAAATCTGGAGTACTGTTTTACTGATATGAAAAACGGCGTTTTAACGGAGCCAGAGCAATTTAAGGGCAAAGTTGCGGCCAGCAACAGACAGGAAATAGTGCGCTTTTTGCAGCACGAGGGCTATGCCAGAGCCGAAGTTAAGTACAAAATTCGCGACTGGCTGATTAGCCGCCAGCGGTACTGGGGCGCGCCGATTCCGATTATTCACTGCCCTAAGTGCGGCGCCGTACCGGTGCCCGAAAAAGACTTGCCGGTACTGCTACCGGAAATTAAAAAGTATCAGCCAACTGGCGGCAACGTTTCGGTACTGGCTGGGGTTGAAGATTGGGTAAATGTAGACTGCCCGAAGTGTGGCGGTAAAGCCAAGCGCGAGACCGATACTATGGACGGCTATGTCTGCAGCAGCTGGTATTTTCTGCGCTATCTAAGCCCTCACGACGATAAGCAAGCCTGGAGTATGGAATTAGCCCAAAAGTGGCTGCCAGTAGACTTTTATAACGGTGCCGACCACGCCACGGCCCACCTGCTATATGCCCGATTTTTCACACGCTTTTTCCATGGCCTGGGCCTGGTCGGTACGCCAGAGCCATTTGCCAAAATGGTCTATAACGGTAAAGTTAAAGCCGCCGATGGCTCGGCCTTTAGCAAGAGCAAAGGCAACGGCGTTGACCCGCTAGAAATTATAGAAAGTGGCTATGGTGCCGATGCCCTGCGAATTTACGAGATGTTTGCCGCACCGGTGGAGCTGGACGTGCTTTGGGACCCGCAAGGGGTGCCGGGAAGCTACAGATTTTTGAGCAGGGTTTGGACACTGGTTCACGAATTTCTGGAAGCCAAAAGTGGAGAAAACAGCATCAGCTCAACGCAGCTGCTGCGGGTGTCTCAAAAAACGGCCAAAAAAGTTACCGAGCATATTGAAGCCGGCAAGTTTAATACGGCCATCTCGTTTTTGATGGAACTGACCAATGAGTTGTATAAAATCAAGGCCTTTGAAGATATTTTTGAGTCCGAGGGCTGGCGTGAGGCACTTCAAACTCTTATCCAGTTGCTGGCTCCCTTTGCTCCGCATATAACTGAAGAACTTTGGCAGGAACTGGGCAACAACACCTCGGTGCATATCAGCGGTTGGCCTGCCTGGGACGAAGATTTAATTAAAGACGAGATGATAACCCTGGCCGTGCAGATTAATGGCAAAGTGCGCTCCGAAATTATTGTGGAGGCAGACATTAGCGAGGCAGAGGCCATTGAAGCCGCAAAAGATGACGCCAAGGTGGCCGAATATCTGAAGGGCAAAACTGTTAAAAAACAAATCTACATTCCGGGTCGCTTGGTCAGCCTGGTTATTTAAGAGGTTTCTCTATCTTGCTCCTCAAGGTGTTTTTTGCTAGAATTAGGCCAAGCTACAAGGTATTAATGTTCTTTTAAGGAGTGATGTTTGCTTTATGGGTAAACCCAAAAAACGGACTAGTTCGCGTCGGACCGGCATGCGCCGCAGCCATTTATTTGGTAAGCTAGCTCGCCGCGTCAATGCCACCAGCCCAGTGAAGGTGACTACCAAAAAAGCCAAGGTTTCTCCCCCTAAGAACGACACCTAAACGAAAGCTCCGGGACTATATTCTAGCAACGCTGGAGTATACTAATAGGTATAGCCAGCAAAAAGCCAAAAGGAATAATTTAACAATATGGCAAGCAACCGACACCTTGGACGTATCGTAGCGCTGCAAACCCTGTACGAACAGGATTTTCGGCGTGAAGTAGAAGACCCAAACTTTGATTTAGACGAGGTGCTGAAGCGCAACATCGGACGCTATCAGGACACCATTGACGATAAAGATTTTATTGTCAAACTGGTCCACGGCGTTGATGAACACTCCCAGCAGTTGGACGATATGATTGCGCCGGTGGCGCCGGAATGGCCGATAGAACAAATCGCCCGCATGGACCGCATAATTCTGCGAATCGGCGTGTTTGAGCTAACTTTTGATAAATCGGTGCCGCCAAAAGTTGTTATTAATGAGTCCGTGGAACTGGCTAAAGCCTTTGGCGGCGATAATTCATCAAAGTTCATTAATGGGGTGCTGGGTACAATTTTGCGGGCCAAGGAAGCCAAGCCCAAAAAAGCTGCCGCCAGCAAGACGGTTAAAAAAGTCAAAAAAAGTTAGGTAGATCTAAAGCATGAAGCGACCCAAGCCCTTACACGGCTTTAAAAAATTTGTCAGTGACCATCGCCCGGCGATTCGCGAAGTGGTTCGCGAGCCGACGGCTGGTGGTATAATTTTTCGCCGCTCGCCCAAGAGCTCGGGAGTTGAGATTTTGCTAATCGCCGACTCTAAGGGTCGCTGGACCATCCCGAAAGGTCATATAGAAGAGGGCGAAACCCCCCGCCAAACCGCCGAGCGCGAAATTCAAGAGGAAACCGGGCTGGTAAAAATGAGGATGATGGACTGGTTGGGAAAGATTAATTTTCGTTACCGCCGGGCCAACACTCTTGTTTTAATGACCACCGAGATTTTTCTGGTGCAGGCTCAAGGCGATACAGATAAGATAGTGCCACAGGATTGGATGACCGACATTAAGTGGTTGCCGGCCGCCGAAGCCCTGGATAAAATTG
Organism: Binatia bacterium; assembly: GCA_035542755.1. Lineage (GTDB taxonomy): Bacteria > Patescibacteriota > Saccharimonadia > Saccharimonadales > UBA10212 > RYN-425. The sequence goes on from DATKKU010000041.1 coordinate 22,562, forward strand.
AGTACGAAGACATCGGCAAGCTGATACTGCTGGGGCTAAACAATATAAGAAAGACCACCGCTTAAAGGAGCAAAACAACATATTTATGGACATTTCTAAGTACCAGGCCTATGCCGACCAACATTTAGGAGGATTTACCGACATCAACCTACTGGTCACCGCCTTTACCCACCGTAGCTACATCAACGAGCACAAAAAAACCGCCGCCGAGCATAACGAGCGGCTGGAGTTTTTGGGCGATGCTGTGCTGGAGCTGGTGGTTACTCAGCACCTTTATAACAATTACAAAGAGCCGGAAGGTATTTTGACCAACTGGCGGAGCGCACTAGTTAGGACTGAAAGTATCAGCGCAGCTTCTGAGCGAGAAGGTTTTGAACCCCTGCTTCGGCTATCTCGCGGCGAAAAACGGGCCAATTCTGCCCGAGCCCGCGAGCAGATTTTGGCCAATGTTTACGAAGCTGTTACCGGCGCCATTTATCTAGAAAAAGGTTACGAGGCCGCCAAAGAATTTATTGAGCGCACGCTGCTGCCAATGCTGCCCCAAATCTTAGAGACCGGCGCTTGGCTGGACCCCAAATCTCGTTTGCAGGAGGCTGTTCAAAGCCAGGAAGGCTTTACGCCTGTCTATAAAGTCCTAAGCGAGGAGGGACCCGACCACGACAAAACCTTTGTAGTGGGCGTATTTGTTAATAACGAACTCAAGGGCCAGGGAACCGGCCCGAGCAAGCAGGTGGCCCAGGTTGCATCGGCTGGCGCAGCTCTTAAAACTTACGGAGTTAAGGCTCCGGCAGCAAAACCGCAGGAAGCCGAGCAGATAACACCTTGACGAGAAGCCCTCTAATCTGTAAAATTACCTGGACATGTTAGCAATCCGAATGCAGAGGACCGGCCGCAAGGGACACACCCAGTTTAGGGTGATTGTTCAAGACAGTCGCTTCAGCCCGACCAGTGGTCGGGTAGTGGCCTATTTGGGCAGTTATGACCCACACGCCAAGACTACTACGCTTGATAAAGACAAAGCCAAGACCTATCTTAGCAACGGCGCTCAGCCGTCTGAGCGAGTAGTTCGGTTGCTAAAAAGCGAGGGTGTAAAGCTGCCTTCTTGGGCGAGCAAACCATCAACCCAGAAGCGGGTTATTAAAAACTCCGACAAACTACGCCGCAATCGTCCAGCGGGCGCGCCTGCTCCGGCAGCCGAGGTTGCCGAACAACCAGCTGCTGAAGCCGAGTCTACCGAGGCGGTAGAACCAACTGCTGAGGAAACTGCCGCAGCACCAGACGCCGCGCCAGAGACTGAAGCTGTATCAGCAGAACCCGAAGCAGAAGCCGCGGCTCCCGAGGCTAAAGAACCTACGGCCGAGTCAAAAGTAGAACCAGCCGAGGTCCCCGACGCGGCAGCCGAAGCTCCTGAGGCCAAGGAATAATTTTAAAAAGTAGTCACTTGCTCGTGGCTGCTATAACCTCGTAGTGAGCTTTCCAGATTAGCTGCTAGGCAGCTGTATCCGATCTCGGGCCGATAGACTGGAAAGTCTACTACGAGGTATAATAAAAATAGCAACTTGATTTATAAAGAGGAGACTGACTATGGCCGTAAGTATAGACCAGCAATTTATTGAATATATTGTAAAATCCCTAGTCGGCAAGCCAGATGCCGTTAAAATAGAGCGCCGGATTGATGAAAAGGGCGTTCTGCTAGAGCTGACCGTGGACCAAGAAGATCTTGGCCGAGTTATCGGCAAGCGCGGTGCTACAGCCCAAAGTTTGCGCACACTTTTGCGCGCGCTTGGTACCAAGAATGATGCCCGCTATAACCTAAAAATTATAGATGTTGGCGACCCACGCCCACCACGTGAACCATCCGCGTCTGACGACAAGCCCAAGAAAAAGTCTGATGATAAGCCAGCCAGCGACGACGCGCCGGCCAAAGACGACAAAGTTGCCGCTGCGCCCGCCAAGGACGAGCCGGATGACGTTGCTACCGCCACCGAAGATGACGGTATTTCTCCGTCCACAGAAAAAGAGACTTTGGCCGACAGGACTCGCAAAGAACTGGCCGAGCTCGACGACCTAGACGTTTAAAACGTCCAATAAATACTGCTTTTTGCGAAGAGGTAGGCTATTTGCAACCTTTGATATATTAATCTCCCGTGCTAACCTGAAGTTGAATCTAAAAAATAAAAAATGCCTGAAGAAACAATTGAAACACCCGATGAGCTGAGTCATGTAAGCGATGACGATGCCAAGCAGGTAGGCTCAGTTTCTGTTGATGCTGCTGCCAGCGACCCGGCAGGCCCTATTCACAGGGAATTCCCAAGTGTCAGCCCAAGGCCGGCTGAGTTTGAGTTTCACCAGGAGCGTTTTGATAGAATGGCAGAGCGGTTCAGGGACCGCGGAGTTCTAAAGAAACTTATTGACTGGAGAAAAGGGATTGCCTGGAACGCAGAAATGGAACCGGAAGACTTTGCCCACCAGGAAGCCCTAAGGGACGATGCTTATTTTGAGCGAAAAAAAGATGAGGAATTCCAAGCATGGCAAAAGAACCTCCAAGTTGTAATTGAGCATTTGAAGGAAAAACAGGACCCGGCAAACCCGGAGGGACAAAAGCGAAAAATACTGCTGCTGGTAATGGGCGGCGGCATGAAGGGTCCTTATAGTGCCGGGCAAGTTCTGGGCTTAAATGCAATTGGCATGGGAGAGGACTTTGATACGATTGTTGGTATTTCTGCCGGAGCCGGTACCGCCGCATATTTTACAGCTGGGCCGGAACAGACACGTCTTGGAGCTTCATTATTTTACGAAGAATGTACCACAAAAGACTTTATAGATATGCGCCGGGTGCGCCAAATAATGGACGTGGATTTTGTGATTGATAGATTAAGGGAAGGCGAGAAAAAGCTTGATCAGCAAGCCATTATGGATTCGGACAAAGAGCTGTACGTTGTTGCTACCGATGCCGAAACACTAGAGTCTAGTTTGATTAATGCCAAAACCGCTAAGCCCGATATGCTCAGTGCGCTGCATGCCTCCATGTCGGCTCCAATCGTTTACCGCGAAGCCGTAGAGGTAAACGGTGGTAAGTATATTGATGGCGCGTTTGATCCCATGCCAATTAAGAAAATTATTGACGAACTACAACCCACCGACATACTAATTCTTCCAAATACTCCGTTTGATCGAATGGATTCTTTTGAAACCACACCAGGGGAATACTTTTTCTCGGAGCTACTTCAGGCTGCTTCTAAAATTGCTCCGCTGGCTTCACTCGGGCGTGATCTTGCACCCTTAGGCTCGCTTGGGACTGTTGAGAAGTTCTTGAGTGCTAAGCAACAGATTAGAAAATCGCTTGAATTTATACAAAAACAAACTGGTGTGAGCATTGGCATACTTTGGCCACCCGATTCTGGCCTAACCAATGTAGGTACTAATCCAGATGCGGTTCAGGCGGCAGAGCTGGAGTCAGCCCGGGGCACAATTGAGGCCTTTGGCGAGCCCCAGCCACACGAGATAAAGCTCTATCATCATAAAGAACCAATGTCGGCTGGTATATAGCCAAACAAGAACCGCTTTGCCACCGGCTTCACAAAGTGAGAGAATCTTCATATGAAGTTGCAGATAATCACTCTGTTTCCGGAGATGTTTGACGGTGTGCTGAACTCTAGCATGCTATGGAAAGCCCAAAAGCAAAACCTGGTTGAGTACGAGCTTATAAATCTGCGAGACTTTGGCATTGGTCCACGAAAGCAGGTTGACGACACTCCATACGGCGGTGGCGATGGTATGGTGCTAAAGCCCGAGCCGTTATTTGCGGCCGTGGAGCAAGCCAAAAAGACCGACCCTGACGCTACGGTCCTGCTAATGACGCCGCGCGGAGAACTATTTAGCCAAGAAATGGCCAGGGAATTTGCGGCCACCGAAGCCGGCTTGATATTAATTTGCGGCCACTATGAGGGTTATGACGAGCGAATTACGACACTGGTAGACAAGGAACTTTCGGTCGGCAAATACATACTAACAGGCGGTGAGCTGCCGGCCATGGTTGTTGCCGACGCCGTTACACGGCTTATACCTGGGGTCCTGGGTGGCAAAACCAGCGCCGAGAAAGAAAGCTTTAGCCTGAGCAGCGAGCTTGAGCACCCGCACTACACCCGCCCCGAGGAATTTAGAGGCCTGAAGGTTCCGGATGTACTTCTAAGCGGGAATCACGCCGAAATTGAGAGCTGGCGCAAGGATAACCAAAGATAATTTTTCTCCAAGCTCGTGTATTATAAAAGAAGTAACAGGAGACGTTAAGAAATGGCAAAAAAACAAGTTCATTGGCAACCGGTGGCAGTTGACCCTCCACCACTATCAAACAGGCAGTGGTATGTATTCAGCATTGCCGGATTTGTGCTGCTGATTGCTGGCATCTTACAGCTAATAAACTTTGCCGATTTTAGTGATAACTTTGCAAGTTTAGGGATTACCCCACCTAGACTTTGGGCGGCGATAATAATTTTGGGTGAACTTTGGGGCGCGGCCAGCTTCTTTAAACTGCGCCTAAGCTATGCCTTTAGAATGGTAAGTAATTTTTGGGCGCTGTTTGTCAGTTTGTTTTGGTTCTACCAAAATATCCGGATAGTTAGCATGGGCAGCCAAACGGATTTTTCCGGCTCCAACTTCTTTGGTCATTTTTTGAGCCAAACCCCGGGCTGGTGGACAGTCTTAGAATCCACCCTACTGCTAACCTTTGTTCTCTACGCGCTGAGTGTTTCATTATCTGCACGCAAGTAACTAAGCAAGAGGAGGTGAGAGGTGTTTAAACTACCAGATTTAGGCTACGGCTTTGACGCACTGGAACCATATATTGACGCGCGGACGATGGAAATTCACCACGACAAGCACCACGCCACATACGTGGAAAAATTGAATGCCGCGCTGGCTAAGGCTCCGGATTTGCAAACCAAATCTATTGAGGAAATCCTAGTGGACCTTAAGTCAGTGCCCGAAGATATCCGAACGGCTGTACAAAATAACGGCGGTGGCCACGCCAACCACAGCATGTTTTGGCAGACCATGAAGCCGGGTGGCGCCAAGCAGCCGACCGGTAAAATTGCTGATGTTATTAAAAGTAACTTTGGCAGTTTTGATGAGTTTAAGGCTCATTTTACTGAAGCCGCCACTGGCCGCTTTGGTTCAGGTTGGGCGTGGCTGGTTAAAAGCGGCGATAAGTTTGGCATATACTCTACTGCCAATCAGGACAGCCCTTTGAGCGAGGGTAAAACGCCAATTTTAGGCCTGGATGTTTGGGAGCACGCCTACTATCTGAAGTATCAAAACAAGCGCCCCGACTATATTGAAGCTTGGTGGAATGTAGTTAACTGGGACGAAGTGGCTGGTAGGCTTTAGCAATGAGAAACAGACTCAACGAACGGCTGGACGATCTAATTGCCTACTCGGGCTTACCGGGATTTGTAGCCGGTGCCACTACCTTCGTGGTCGGAAACACCATAACCGAATTTACAGGCAATAGCTCACCGGATGCTTCCAGCGTCCATAATACACTTGGTTTGGGAGCGTCCGGAGTCAGTGCCCTGGTAGCTATGGGCATAGTCGCCGAGATAAGAAAAAGGCGTTATTTGGCCGAGCAAGACAACCTTCAAAGCGAAATTTCTTAAATGAAAAAGCCCACTCCGTGAAGAGCCGAGGGGGCTTTTTCATAGAGCGGGCTACTTGCCCGGTGGCTGGAGCGTTCCGAGGTATGCCTGGTACTGCTGTGGAGTCAGCGTCAGGACCACTCGGATCAGATGGTTGCTGAGGAAAGTCGGTAAACCCTCCGCGGCGACTCTGGGCCAGGCGCGCGTCTTGTTGATGGGTGCCTGTTTCTCCAGGTGGCCGCGTTGGAACTTGAAGAAGTGGTGTCCCACGTCCTGTCTTGAGCGGTAGTCAATTTCGTCGCTATCCACGACGAATTTGACATGACTCTTTGCACCGGCAATCGGCTCGAACTTCACCTTGGAGTATGGAATCTCAAGAATGTAGCTGGCGCTTGCGCTTCGGAAGCCCAGGCGAACAGTTGAGCTGGGTGTGAACTGACCGGACGTCGTTGAGCTGCCTCCGAACAGGAAGAAGCTGGTGTGGGTTGAGAATGAACCCACGGTTCCGCCGCCAATCGCAGCTCCGAGCTGCAGCTTGTATGTCTTGGCGGTATCCAGCTGGAACTCGTGCTTCAGGTAATCCTTGGTGAAGTAGTCGATGTGCACGGATGACGGTCTGTTGACCTGCACCATGCATCCTGCGAACAGGAAAAGGGCGCCCAGCACGATGAGCACAGCGATGATGCCACCGACTACGTCGCCCGCCGAAACACCTTTTCTGCTCCGCGAACTCATATCTGCTCCAGTTGTCGAAGGGCCAGGGGCTAGAAATCCCAATCAGCAGATTTTACAATAAATTCGCTAAAAAATCAACCAAGGACGTTTACGGCGCGAGCCGTGACTAGGATAACTACCAGCAGAGAAATTAGGGCCTGGACACTCATCAGACCCTTTACAAAGTGAGTTAGCGGCAGCGTATCGGTTGGAGAAAATGCCGAGGCATTGGTAACGGATAAGTACAGGTAGTCAAAATAGCTGGGCTCCCAATCCTCGCAATCTTTTATTTTTGATTCCATCTGGGGAAAATCAAATCTGGGCTTGGCGTCGTGCTTTTTAACGCCGGTCAATCCGGGGCTGTCGGTTTCCCAGTACCAAAGGCTAAAGACTATGATATTGGTTATAAAGATTGCCAGAGCGGCCTTTATAAGCTCTTTTCCGCCGACTTCGCTGCCGTTGAGCAGTCCGTCAATAACCAGTACCAGCGAGCTTAAGTTAGCAAAAGACACTACACCGATAAGCAAGATGGCGATAGTCCGGTTAAAGCCTTTAAAGCTAATATGGCGCTTGGGCGCGGTTATGCCAATGCTGCCGACCAAAATAAGCTCTATGATAGCGACTGTGTACTTATCGCCCCAGCGCAGCTCGGTAGGGATACCAAACTGTAAGATTATAGCCAACAAAAAAACCAACTGTGCGTGCCAAAGTTCTCGGCGTCCTATCGGGTGCATCATAATTACCCATTAGTATAGCGTTATTTGGAAATTACCCCAATAAACACTATAATTAACACCTGTTAACAATGGGACGTGGCCAAGCGGTAAGGCACTGGGTTCTGGTCCCAGGATCGTAGGTTCGAATCCTACCGTCCCAGCCAAGCATAAACACTTAGAACACGAGTGGGATTAGCATTTTTGTTTTTGCCTTGTAAGAGGGGTAGACTTTCGGAAACTGCTGCATCATCAATTTTTCTTCAGCAAAAGCACTGTAAATAAAGTAGACACTGGCAATAATAAAAACTATTAACCAATACATATTGACGATAAGAAACGACCCGAGCACCATGAGTAAGATGCCGGTGTATATAGGGTGTCGGATATAGCTGTACGGTCCTGAAGTGACTAATTCCGGAGCTTGTTTTTTCGTCATTGGCATGCCCCAGTTTTTGCCTAAATGCCTCCGAGCCCAAATAGCGATAATAAAACCGAGCAAAAATATAAGGAAACCCGTAGCCATGACTGCGTGATTATGTATCTCGTTTTGGTAGTGATTTTTGAGTGAATCAGGTAAGTGATTGAATACCAGCGCCAACAATATAGCCAAAGGCCAAATAGCTAGGCGTACAGCAAAAAACTGACCTATATTCGTGGGGGTTCCTATTTTAGATTGACGGGCTGAAACTATCCAATAGATCCAAAAAATAATCCAGCCTATGGCAATGATGAAAGTTAAGTGACGCATAGAATTAGTGTAGCAAAGTCATAACCTGGTAACAGATGCTCCGCTAAGAATGTACTAAGTGGTTTTTTCGGCGATTAGCAGCATGTTGGTAACCGGAAAGTCCAAAGGCTTAAGACCGTCATCGCCACGAACAAATAGCTGCGCGCCGTCTTTATATCTATTTTCTATAACCCAGTCGTTGGTGTAGGCGTTGGAACCATCCATAACGCTAAAGCCGACCTGCTTTACGGCCTGGCACCACTGCTCATAGTTCCAATAACAAAAAGTCTCGTGCATTTCGCTGTACCAACTATCCGTGTAATCTTTTTTGCTCAAAAACTCACAGGCATCAGCCAGCCGCAGCTCAATGTACTCGGAACCGTTGTCCTGAACTTGCTTGAACTCAAACTTTTGCTGCTCCTCGGCTCTAAAGTCTCTGGAAAAGCGGCGAAAGCGGCCCAAAGTAGAAAGCTCTTTAATATGCTCGGTATCAACTTTGGGAGAGACATCTATTTCTTCCCAGTTTTCGGTGCGGCCGTTAGAGTTATTTAGTTTGAGTAGCACTAGCTGGTCTTTATTGTCTGGAGCGACGACGTCGGAGTTTATAAAAACTCCGCCGCTGGCGGTTTGGGCGTATATTTTTTTAATAAATTGAAGTAAGGCGTCGCGGCCCAAGTATGACTCTATTTCGTGGGTTAGAGAGAAGGTGGTCGTGGTATCTATAGAATTATCGGGAAATATCATGCCGGTCATGATGTTGCGCTGATAAAAAAAGACGTTGTCGTTAGAAAACTCACCGTTTTTTCGGCGCTGTTCGCAAATATCATAGAGCTTACGTGAGGCCTCAATGCCGTATAGGTCTGACTCTGCTAGCTTTGGGTCGCGGCTCATCAGCTGGATAACGCCGCCGGTGGCGCAACCTATGTCAACCACTCGGCCGCTTTTAATAAATGGTTTGATGAGCTCAAACTTGCGCTCGGCGCCAACTTCAAAATCCCGGCGATAAGTTTCGTAGTCGCGGGTTTCGGTGATGTCGCCCTCGTCGCCCAGCAGTGGGTCGTTAAAAACCTCTAAAATCAAGTCGCCCAGACGATATTTTTCCAGCATTTGACGCGATGAGTAATGAACATCACTTTGATAAAGCGGGTCGTTTCGCCAACTGGCGCCGGCGGCAACTATAGCCAGCACCAAATCCCAGGGACGTTTGTGCGAAGCCTCGGCGGTCTGTCGGTTAGTAAGCTCTGCCGGGGCGATGACGTAGCCCAACTTTTCGTACATATCAATCACCGAAGGCGTAGAGCATAGCACCAACGTATTACTAGGCGAAATATTAAATTGGCCTCGGCTTTGGACGGTTATTTCTTTGATGACAAAGTCGGCAAAGCGCTGAGTGTAGCCCAAGTCATTAATCGGATAAGAAAAACTAGTGGCCGGCAGTTCCTCACAAAAAGTTTCAATGGCCTGCTCGCGGCGGTTGCTGGGTATGGGGTTGCGGCGGGTGTTTTCGTGGTTAGCAGACGTTACTGCCCATATGATGTTGGGACTCGGGCGGAGCTTTATTGGTTGGCCGTTAATATCAAGCGACTGGCCGTCGCTGAGCAAGTTCTTTAAATATTCATATTGAAAGTTAGTCAGCAAATGGTGGCGTCCGGGTATTAAGATGTTTTCAAATGTTGACATAATTAAAGGTTAGCACAAATTTAGGGGTTCAACTTTCGTCCTAAAAAAGCGGGACTCGTCAGCACGAGGAAAACTCGTGGAGTTGAGGGGGTGGCGGAGGTTCGCGTACGCGAACCTCCGCCTGTCGGGAGCGATGGCTCAACCGACTAATGAGTGGGCGCGTGCGGGTTAGCCGCCAAAACCGCCAAGGGCGGTCTGGCTGAAGCTGCCAGCACTCTGGCTGGCGCGCACCGCGCTTTGACTGACGACCGCGAAGGCCTTGCGAATCTCGCTGGGCGAATTGCCCGGCGTGAGAATCCAGGTGTCCGGAATTCCCATGTCCGCGAAGATCTGGCGGAAGTCGGTGTGGCCGTCGTCGATACCGATGGCGGCCACGATGTGCTGTTCCGTCTTGAGCAGGCCCTGCACGATGGCCCTGACGTTGTCGGGCGTGTCGTAGGTGGAGTCCTCGCCATCGGTGACGATGACGGTGATGGCTCGCACTGCGACGCCGCCTGCCTCGAACTGGGCCACCTTTGCGGCCACACTGGTGAGTGTGACTGCTGCCTCCCGGTAAAGAGGCGTGCCGCCTGACGGGTTGTAGTTGCTGTTGTCCAGCTTGACGGCACCGGCCAGGGGCCGGTAGGCGTAGAAGACACCGCGGTTGAGCAGGTCGCAGCCGATCAGAACATCGGCCGACTGCTTGGACCCTGCCAGTGCCTCCACCACCTCGTTGCCGCCAATCCGCACTGCCTCAGGGTTGCCCGGAACGTAGGCGATGGAGCTGCTGTCGTCCAGCAGCATCCGCACCAGGACCGCCTCGCTGGAGCTGACGTCGTCCAGGCTGACGTCCCCCAGGCCCGCCATGATGGCGGGCCCCAGGGTATCGGCCGTCAACTCCATGGCCGCCGTGGCGCTGGCGTCCAGGCCGGCATCTCCCAGCAGGCTGCTGAGGTTTGCACTGTCACTCATTTTTATTTTCCTTTCTTCCAGGTTTAGCCAGCGCTCTGGCTAGAGCCGGACGTCGGGCCAGCTGGGAAGCGGGTCGGTGGACTTGACGACGTGCATGCCAGCGTTGCGGAACCGGTCAAAGGCCGCGTCGGCCTCATCGGTGTAGTCCAGCACGCCGGGGATGACGACCGGAGAGGTGCAGTCCTCCAGGAGGTACACCTTGCCAGCCAGGTTCGGATCCTTCGCCGTGATGTCGCTGAGCAGGTCGTCGATGGTCCAGGCAACGCAGTGGCTCTTGGCCTGACCGGCGATGGCCAGGACATCGAACTTCAGCAGCATCTCGATGAAGACGGTGTTGCGCTGGGCGCTCGGCAGCTGCCGATTTCCCGCCGTGGTCAGGACCTCGGGGCCCAGAACCGAGTAGTTTTCGGTGAAGGCGTTGGTGCCCTTCACCTCAAAGCCGGTCTGTGCTCCGCGGGCGATGGCGTGGAAGAAGCAAGCCTCCTCCAGGCCGCTGACCAGAGCGTGACCCTTGCCGCCCAGCATGGCGTGGAAGGGCCAGATGGTCAGTGCATAGCGTCCGGCGGCGGCCAGCTGCTGCGTGTAGTGCTCAAGATGCTGCTGAGCAGCACTCAAGCTGACGTGCAGTGCGGAGGCCATGAACGGGCTAGCCGTCCACTTGCCGTCCAGGATGTCCTGGTGGCTGACGAGTGTGTACGGTGCCGGGTTGGCGCCGAACTCGTCGACCAGGAAGGGCGGGTGAAACACCGCGTAGGCGCGGTGCGTATCCAGCGTGCAGTGGATGTCGCTGAGCAGACCCAGGTTGCGGTAGATGAACTCCGCAGTCCGGGCGCTGTCCTCTACAGCTCCGTTTCCGGAGCGGCCGCCCACGAACAGCTCGCCCTTGGGGTTGGCGAAGGTGTTCTGGGCGTCAATCACCAGCAGGCCGACCTTGGTGCGGTCGGTTGCGCTGGCGCTCAGGCCGTGAGTCTGGCGCCAGTCGGTGGCAGCGGTTGCCAGACCGCCATAGTCCAGCCAGCGCTCGTCGTCTACCACCTTTGCCGGGTCGTAGTGCGCCGGCAACGGCAGCTGCGTAACAGTAGCAGTCATTGCTGCTCTCCTTTTTGTTTGAGTGGTTTTAGCTGAGTTTGAGCAGAGTAATTTCGCGGGCCGAAACCGCGTAGATGCCGTCACTGCCGGCCAAAAGCTGGCTGGCGGCGTCAACAAACGGTTCGGTATCGGGGAACTCTTGCTCTACTTGCAGGGTTCCGTTAGCCGCCGTGATTCGGACGATTCCTTCGTCGGTGGCGGCATATAGAGACCTTCCGCTGGCAAAACGCCCGCGGATACCGCTTGCCAACCAGGAGTCATCGGTTTCTTCGGCCGAGGCCGAGGCAACCAATTCACCTTTTTGATTGACGACGTAGCAGTGGTTGACCAGCCGGCCTGCCTCTTGGATGCTGAGCATCAGCCACGCCAACTGGTTGGAAAATACACAGGTGGCGTCAATCAGCTGGCCCGGTAGGTTTGGAATTGGTACGCGGTCGTTTAGCCCCGCGCCGCCAGTGTCAAAGACGAAGCTTCTCGTCATCTGACCGGCTTGGTAAAACCCCAGTCCGAAGCGGTCGCCCGCCCAGAATAGAGTTTTGTCAGGTAGAACATCGCCGATGTAGCTGCTGCCCAACTTGCCGCTACGAACCAGCTGCCCGTTGGTAGTCCAGAAATAGGCCTCTGAGTTGGCGTCAAAGATTGGCAGCCGGCCGACGTTATCGGTTGTCAGGCTCTGCTTTGTCTGACCTGAGAAAACCAGCAGACGGTTTCGCTTGCCAAGCAGAGTGGTGTCGCCACTGATTCGGAAACGGAGCTCCGGATCAAGCTTGCCGCGAACCACTTCTTGGCCGTTCTCCCGGACAAAGCGTCCGTTCTCGTAGTGCAGATAGCGGAGTTTGCCGTTTTGAACGCAGGCGTGCAGAATTTGGCCCCGGGTGACGAACGTTCGAGTGGCCGTGACCTTACCTCGCCGTACGATGGTCTGAATCACGGCTCCGGGTGCTGCACAGACCGGACATTTAGCCCTGGCATGGACGCTGCCGCAAACGCTGCAGACTGTCCAGCGCAGGTTATCGAGTAGTTGCAATGGAAAGACTTCGCGCAGGTCATTTTGGTAAACCCGCGTAAAGTAGTCCAGCAACTCGTCCGGCAACACGGTGAGTGGTAGAGCTGGTTTGGGGTAGAGGACTTCAGGCGAGAAGACCGTGATTCTTGAAAGCACACGGTCGTCGTGCTGCAGCCGTTTGCCCGAGGTAGGTCTGTGGACTCCACCGTAGGGGCCAACAAACAGCAGCGATTGGAACAACATGGTGCTAAAGGCGTACCAGTCAGAGTAACGGCTATGCGGTGTGCTGAGGACCAGGTGGTCCGGCGCGCAGGCCAGCGGGTCAACGAAGCGAGCCGTGAAGGTTCGGCAGAGGAACTTGCCAAACTGCATGCTGTCGGCGTCAACCAAGTACGAACGGTTGGTGCCGTCAAATAGCACGTTCAAATCGTTGAAGTCGCCGATGACTACTCCAGCCTGGTGCACCGCCTCCACCATTTCGCGTAGGTCGCGGAAGACTGCCAGAGTCTGGTTGCCGTCAATGCCGCCTTGTTCGCGCCACAGCCGGTCGCCCAGTCTGAGCAGTACTTCCTCGGTGTCCAGGTAGTTCATGGTGTAACCGGCAATGTCGGTGCCCGTTGAACGGCGGTAAGCCAGTTCAAGCGGAGACACAACCCGTTCGGGCAAGACAGCGCCCGGGAAGGCCGGCAGCTTGGTTTGGATTTCGGCCAAGCGTTCTTTGGCCCCGGCCTGAGCCGAGGGGTTACCGGCGTAGTCCGGGTCGTTTGGTTGCTTGTACAGTTTCAACACCCGGCCGCCGTCAAGGCGGAATATGTCGGCCTCGCCGCCCTTGCCGATGATTGCCGTCGGCGGAAGCTGGCGACGCTGGCCATTTAGGTAAACGGTCGCCACTTTTCCTCCTCTAGTTTTCTTCGGGTTTTGCCAGCCGTCCGACAATCAGTGTCGTGTCGTCGGGCAGCAGGCCGGGCTCGGGGTCTTTGCGTGGCCAGTCGCGGCTGATTAGCCGCAAGCGGCGGTTCAGCAGGTCTGGCTTGTTGGGGTCAAAGTAGTTCGGGTCGTCCCAAAACTGGCTGATGTTGCCGACCTGCTCACTCATGCCCGGCAGACTCATGTGCTCGGCAGCGATAAGGTCCATGACCCCATCACAGCCGATTGCAAAACTCTGCAAAGCTTCAAGCTCGCACGACGCCACAACTTCCAGGTTGGGAGCCTTCATATCCGGCTCCAAGCGGCCCGCCAGCAAGCCGTAAGCCGCATAAGGCGGCTGGTTGCCGGGGAATGGACCAAGCTGATAGATGTTGTTGTTGACGGCAAAGACTCCGTCACCCAAGGCAAAGAAGTCGGCCGTCTCGTCGGTCAGCGCAACACCAACGATTGTGAACAGAAAGTAGTCCTCAATCGTTTGGCGGTAGTTGCCGCCCATCAGCCTGGCGGTAGAGTCAATGGTCTGAAGTACGTCTTCCAGTACTTCGTCCCAAAGGACTTCGCCGAAATCGCTGATGTGGTCGCTGACCGTGTTTGCTACGAGGCGGGCACCAAGCTTCGCACCTACCTCGCTATCCTTGCTGCTGCCGCAACCATCGGTTACCACCGCAACTGTTGCCTGCTCGGTGCGAATGACGGCAAGGCCGTCCTGACCGTTTTTATGCAGGTTTATGTTGCGATGATTGCGCCCGGTTACGGAGCCGCTGGCAATCGCGAAGTCGTGGTGCGTCAAAGTGCTCACCTCCGTTCATTTTTGGTTCCTGGTTGTCAAAGTTCAGCGGTGCGGTGTTTGCTCGCATCACCGGCTGGCGCTCAAAATATGCTTTAAGCGTTAGCCGCCAAAGCGGGCGATAATTTAGACGCCAAAGACCTCCTTATATTTATTAATCTGAGACGGCGAGCCAGTATATTTGCCGGGGTCGTCGCTCAACTTTACGGTGCCGACTCCGTTGACGCGGGTGGCCTTCATGACAATGTTCAGGGCTTTTATACCGAGGTCATTGGTCAGACTGGTGCCCCAGCCAAACAGCACGTTTATGCGGCTTTGAAAGTTTTCTTGCAGCGAAACAATGTCACCGATATCTAGTCCGTCGCTAAAGACAACTGTCTTTGTACGTGGGTCAATGGAATTTTGTGCGTAAAATTCAATTACCTTTTCGCCAAAATCGTAGGCGTCGCCAGAATCGTGGCGCACACCTTTCCATAACTCGGCCTGCTCTGGGCTAAAGTCGCTAAAGAAAAAATCACTGCCAAAAGTGTCGGTTAGAGCGATTGAATAGTCGTGGCCATAAAGACGGTACCAGTCGTCCAGAAATTTATTATGTGAGCCGGCAATATTTTGTCCGCGGGACTCGGCCAGCCCAGCGTAGACCATCGGCATTTCGTGGGCAAAGGTACCGATAGGCTTTAAGCCAAACTTGCGAGCCAAGCCAACATTTGAGGTGCCGACCAAATTGTCCGGGCACTCGGCCGCCAATCGTTCAATGACGTGGCTTTGCCAGCGGCTGCTAAAGTGACGGCGAGTACCAAAGTCGGCAAACTTAATCTGCGGGTGGCTCTTTAGGATGTCAATCTTTTCGCTCAGTCGCCTATCGCCCTCCTCGTAGACTTCAAAGGGGTCTAGGTTGTGAGCCATCAAATAGTTTTCAAAGTATATTTCATTTACCTCGGCTAGAACTGCCGTTTCCCAAAAAGTTACAGCCGGCCATTCGCCAGTTGTTTCAACGGCTAAATCGCCCTTTTGATTCAAGCCGACTTCTGCCTCCGGTAATTCCATATCTTCCAGATATTGCAAAAACTGCTCATTAAAAACCGCTTGGCCGTCGCTAAGACTAAGACTACCAAGATATCTAAGTTCGGTTTCATTCCAGCCAAAGCGTCTGAGTGCCTCAAGCCTAGCGGCTAGCTCGGGCGGGGCAACAAACTCGCTAAGCTGCTCCGGGCCGCGGTTATGTAATGAAAAAGTAACTACGGCGCCTGGCTCTTTCGCATAAGCCAGTTGAGCCATAGTGGGCTTATAATAGTCCAATAACTCAGTTAGGTCGGGCAGGGCACCTTTGGCCGTCTGAGCCTCTATTGGTAGCTTTAACTCAGGTGATGTTATAGTGCTCATGACCTACCTCCTAGTAATTGTATTTAATACACTAACTATCATGTCTAAAGAATATACAAGACTTAGTGTATTGTCAACACTATTTATTTTTTTATCTACAAACTAATCAAAGTTTCGGGGCAGGCTTTGGAGTGATTGGTGTTTGAAGCAGTAGAGTTTAGCCGGTCTGTGAGCGCCTTCACGCAGAAATTCTCCAGTGGGGACTATTAAGTCTAGCTCGGTAAAGCGCTTGCGGAAGTTACGTTTATCAAGCTCGTGTCCTAAGACTGCTTCGTAGGCCGATTGCAGCTGAGGAAACGTAAACTGACTAGGCAGCAGAGCGAACACGGCGTTAGTATAGGCCAATTTGGAACGCAGACGCTCATGAGCGTATTTAATAATATCTGGATGGTCATAAGCCAGTTTTGGCAGGTTGCTAACAGGGAAGAACTGGGGGTTTTCGGTAGTTTTGCCACCAAGCGGGCTAAGGCCATAGCAAAGGCCCATATAGCTCACCGATACGGCGTGACCGCGGGGGTCGCGGCCAACTGAATCAAAGGTATAAAGCTGTTCAATTAGACCTAGGCGTTTGGTATCTATACCAGTCTTTACACGCAGCACTCTGGTCAGAGCCTGCATGGTTGTCTCGCCTTCTGGGTTATAGCCGCCGGGCAGGGCCCACTGGCCCTTGAAGGGGATGTTTTGGCGTTGTAGCAGCAGGACGCAGAGCTGGCCGTCTATTAGCTGAAAAATGATGCCGTCAATTGTTAGAATAGGAGGTCTATATTCGCTCATATGCGCAATTTACCATAAAAGTGTTAAATATACAATAACTGATTTACGGACTTAGCTTAGTCAAAGAATTGTTGCTGTCATCGGCCGCCGAAGGGGAGAGAGCCGCCACCCTCACTAAAAAACAGTGAACTAACCGAGCACTGAGCCTATCATTGCACTAAACAGCTTCTACATGAGCCAGCTTTAACTAGTTGCTCCCAAAAGAATTAAAAAACTGTTTCCAATCATTCTCGCTTAGTTTTCCGCTGGTCTGGCGGATGACTATAAAATAGCGCTGGAAAAAATATAAGCACTGGATTCTTTTAGCAGCTGACCGGTCGGTCTTATCTTAAGGAGCTGGACTATAACTCGTGCATCCAGACCTAAAAGCTGTTAGGCCGACGCGCCAAGCCATTTTTGCTTAAGGCGTTCCAATCTTAACAAGAGTTTGCCTGCTTGCACTTTCATAGGCTAGACTTATTCTGATGGGGAGCCTGATAAGTGACGTTAAGCATCCTGAGCCGAAGAGGCCTGTATCTAAAGACTCCTATACAACCAGCACTTTGTTTAAAGTCATGGTAAGAATTTTTAAAGAAATTCTTCTACGGGCTAAAAAATGGTTCTTGTCCCATAAACTAGCAATCGTAATCGTGGCAATTTTAATAATTTCTGGTGCTATTGGTCTAGACAAGGTACGTGTTCACAGCCCTCCGCCCGGTCCTTTGCCTGCAAACGTTGTCAGCTCCGTAAATTTTCGACTATATTACCCAGCGACTTTGCCGAGTGGCTATGTGCTTGTGCCGGGCTCGGCTAAGACTGAGCATGGGATAGTTTTTTACACACTACAAAATGGCAACAATAAAATAACTATCAGCGAACAGCCTTTGCCCCAACATCCGCCTGACTTAAAATCGATAAGTGGCTTTAATGTCTTAACCGGCGATTCGGGGTCAATTGCTTTCGGTACGACCGATGGATCGCCGGCAGCTATCTTGCTTACCGGCAATGCCCTAGTTGCACTAAACAGCACAACTAGCACTCCAACTACCGATGTTGTTAAGGTAGCTCAAAAGATGAGGCCACTATAAAATCCTGGGCTAAACTAAGCTATTGCACCTGATATTCTATGTAACTGCCTGCACAAGTCTCGGATATCCTGCCGGCAGCGGCCGCATTGTTGGCGAACTGGTAGTTCATGGTGCCGCTGGAGTTAGGCTGGAAGCTGAAGGTACCTTGGAAAACTCGCTGGTCGGCTACCGTGGCAGCCGTGCCCAGACTTAGTCCGCCGCTGGGGAAGGTAGTAGTCGCCCCTAAAACCCCGGCCGAAGATTGGATAGCATCAGCTGTTGTAGTACTAACGTAGGTTCCGCTAACATTCTTGGCGGCAATCGCCGCCGGGAACAGGAATTCGCCCTTATAGTCACCCGTAGCGTTACTGCCTGAGTAAACTATGTAAAAACGCACGGTATAGGTGACCCCGCCAGTTACAGGGAACTGTAGAACGCTATCATTGGCATAAGTAGCACTGTTGGTAACGTCCTGAGCGGTAGTTTTAGTAATGCCAATCCAGGGACTTATACAATTTACCCACGCGCCGTTTTGATAACAACGAAAGGTGTTAGTAGAAGTGTTATAGTACATCGCGCCACTGACTCCTGTCGGATCGGCCGATTGATTA
>DATKKU010000042.1:0-19159 GCA_035542755.1 Binatia bacterium
ACCAGATTAACTGCCAGCTAGCCTGCGGTAGTAACGGTCAGGTTAATTCTCCGGGGACTCAAGCCTCTAAGGATTGTTCTACCACTAACACAGAGGACTTTAACAGTGTCCTTACCACAATCATCAATGTTCTTTCGGTCATCGTCGGTTCTATCTCAGTCATCATGATAATCTACGGCGGCTTCCGCTATGTCACCAGTGCCGGCAATGATACGCAAACGGCCAGCGCCAGGAAAACCATCATCTATGCGCTAGTCGGTCTAATCATCGTCGCTCTCGCCCAAGTCATCGTTCACTTTGTGCTTACCAATATCGCCACCTAAGAATTTCTAAGTCTTGAAATTGTGGTTTTGGGATATACTTAGCTTAATATGAGAAAGCTACTGATTAGTCTTGGGGTGCTTCTGGGCTTAGTATTTTTACAAGCAGCGCCAATGGCTTCAGCTCAGACGGTTACCAACCAAATTCAAAACGGACTCTGTGCTGGCTCTAACCTGCAGGTTTCTGCCAACCCCCCGCCCAGCAGTTGCGCCAACCAGAATGGCGCTCAGCAAATTAATGACATCCTTCGCCACATCGTTAATATATTGTCGGCACTGGTCGGGGTGGTGGCGGTTATCATGATAATCTTCGGCGGTCTGCGCTATGTAACCAGCGGCGGTAATGACACCAGTATAACCAGCGCTAAAAACACCATACTTTATGCGATTATTGGCTTGATTATCGTGGCACTAGCTCAAATTATTGTTCACTTTGTGCTGAATAAAATCGTCAACGCTTAAATAGACAACTTAGTTAAATATAAAAGCTCCCGGAAAGGGAGCTTTTATATTTAACTAACCAAGAGGCGCTAAGATTTTTTTAGAGAACCTCAATTTTCTTGACGGTGTCTTGTTTTAGCTTAGAAAAGCTTATAGTTAAGACTCCGTCTTTTAGCAGTGCTTCAATCTCATCTTCTTTAACTGGTACCGGCAGGACAATACTGCGGCTAAATTCGCCCCAGTAACATTCCTGCAAAAAGTAATTCTCTACCCCGTCTTCGGTCCCGGCGCTCAGAGTGCCTTTGATGGTCAGAGTATTATCAGAAATACTGACGTCAAGTTCGTTCTTATTAACACCAGCCACGCGTCCCTTGACCACTAGCTTCTCTTTAGTTTCATAAACGTCAACAGCTAGCTGACCGGCTACCGGCTCGTCTTCATCCCATTGATCATCAGAAACCTCAGCAGCAGCAGCGTCATCGGCCACAGCTTCGTCATCTTCACTCAAAAAGGCTGCAGTAATGTCATCGCCCATCAGAAGATCGTCTTGTTGGCTACTTCGAGCCATTTCGTCCCTCCTTTACCTGTTATCCGCAGCGAGCGAACCAAACCAGGCAGGTTTATGTTAGTTTCAGATTTTTAGATTTGCATCTTTGTGTTAACGCTAGTATAACTAGCCGCTCCAAGGAGTGCAATATGTTACACTGAACATTTACAACAAAACAATTACAACATGAGTATGCTAGAGGTAGTTATAGGGTGGCTTGCACCAACCGAGTGCCTTGGCTGCGGTAATGAGGGTTCGCCGCTTTGCGTAGGCTGTAACACCTCTGAAATTATCCCATTTGGGGAGCGGTGTTGGCGCTGCGGTGCTTTAGCTAACCGTTCCAAAACCTGCCCGTCTTGCCGCCGCCAGAACTCGCCAAATTATGTCTGGATAAGCACAGATTATGAAGGCCTGGCTAAAAAATTAGTTCAAAAACTCAAGTTCTCCCACCAGCGAGCGGCCGCCGAATCAATTAGCGGGATTATGGTTGAAACATTTTTGTCTCAAAACAGCGCCACCCAACTTGCTGCTAAAAACTATCTGCTGGTGCCCGTACCAACTGCTACTGCCAGAGTTCGGCAGAGGAGTTTTGACCACACCGACCTACTGTCGCGTGCAATCAGCCGCGGCCTGGGACTAGACGCAAGCTCCGCAGTTTATCGGACCGGCCAGACCAAACAAGTTGGCGCTAACCGGGCCCAGCGGGTTGCCCAGGTAAAAGGCAGTTACTTTGTCAAAGACCCAAGTTTAATAAACGGACGCAATGTCTTACTAATTGACGATGTGGTTACCACTGGCGCCACCATTTCTGAAGTGGCTAAAGTCCTAAGAGCGGCCGGTGCTCGCAGCGTTGATGCCCTAATCTTCGCCAAGCGGCTGTAAAACAATTTTTCTGACCCGCTTTGCGAGAGGATTCGCAAAGCGGAAAAGCAGCAATAATGCAAAACCCCGCTAAATTTGCGCTTATTTAGTTGTGCAAATTTCTAGCGGGGTCAAAATGAATTGATGCGTGGCGGAGAGAGTGGGATTCGAACCCACGGTACCGTTGCCGGCACACCAGTTTTCAAGACTAGCTCCTTAAACCACTCGGACATCTCTCCACGCCAGATTATATCATCTGATATAATGACCTCTGTTCTGGTCTTTTACAATTTGCAAAACTCCGCAGTGCAGTGTTTTGCAAATTGAGAGGAACGGCCTAGCGCTAAACCGAAACTTTTGCCGGACAGGCAAAATGAGGTAAGCGCGCAAGCCGTGACGCGGAGAGGTACCCAAGTGGTTGAAGGGGACGGTTTGCTAAATCGTTAGGGGGGCGAAAGTTCCCGCGAGAGTTCGAATCTCTCCCTCTCCGCCAAACACGATAATTAATATTAGGCCCGCGTTTAAGCTACAATTAACTTATGGCTAACAAAAAAACTAAAACTCTAAATTGGACGGCCTCAGAATACATTGACCACAATCGGGGAGCTTCCTGGTACTTAGCTTTGGCGGCTATAACAACCGTTTTTGCAGCGGGTTTTTATATCTGGACGAAGGACTACTTTGGGACGGTAACTATAGTAATCCTTGGCATAATCGTCGGTGTGGTCGCTCGCTGGAAACCTAACGATATTAAATACGAACTATCAAGCCAGGGCTTAAACGTTGGCGACAAACTTTATCCATATAGTAGCTTTAAAAGCTTCTCGGTGTTACACGAAGGCGACCTAAGCAGCCTGATGCTGATGCCCACCAAGCGCTTCATGCCGCCCATCACGGTTTTTTTTGACGAACAGGACGAGGATAACCTCGTGTCTATAATAGAAGACCATCTGCCCCTGGAAGAGCGTTCAGTGGACCGCGTTGACCGTCTTAGTCGTCGTCTGCGACTTTGATGTTTTCAAGCTCGGTCTTTCTAAGCCTTATCTTGGCCGTGTTTAAAGAGTTGCCATAGGTTTGCTGGCGTATGCTTCCAGCCATCTTTTTTGGCGGCGTCTACTGCTAACCTGCCGACCAGCCATAAACCCACCAAGCCAATAACAACCTGGATTCCCCAGATAACTAGCCGAAAAGAAGAAGCCGCCTTTTCAGTAGTTAAACGTTGATTATTATGAGCAATCCAGATAAAAAGTTGAGCAAAGGGCAGCCACGATACGATGATTAACAGCACCCCAAGTCTCAAACGCTTCATGGCACCAGTTTACTGCGTTTGCCGGCAATTGAAGAATCAAAATGGTACGCGTGGCAGGATTTGAACCTACGACCTTCGGCTCCGCAAGCCGACGCTCTATCCAGCTGAGCTACACGCGCTCGTCAGAATCAAGACACCGGCTTCCGTAAGCGCATGATATCCGCTTACTTTCAGCCTCGTCTCTCTTCTTCCTCTCAATTTTGCAAAGTATTGCACTGCATAACTTTACAAAATTGGTTTTTTGAACAGAGGTCAGTATACCATCTACCTCTGTAAAAAGCTAGCTTTAAGCGGTCTTGTCTTTTTTGTGTTGGAGGTCCGAGGTGCAAAACTTGCAGCGCTTGGCATCGGCCGGGATAACGCTAAGACAATAAGGACACTTCCTGGTGGTTGACTCTTCGGTGTCTTTATTTTTCATAGCTAGCTCATTTAACTTATTTATTGGCTGCACAACCAAGAAAAACACAACTGTAGCGACTAAAAGAAACGAAATAATGGCATCAATAAGATCGCCGTACATAAACTGAACGCTGCGGATTGTGATGTGTGCTTCTGCAAATCTATTAGAGCCGCCAAAAACAGAAATTAAAGGTGTAATTATGTCACGAACGAAAGAGTTGACCACGCTTGTAAAAGCCGCACCAATGACCACACCTACAGCCAAATCAACGACGCTGCCGCGTAGTATAAATTTTTTAAATTCATTTAACATTTAATATTCTTCCCTCTTTGGATAACAGTATAGGTCAAAGCCCAGTCTTGGGCCAAGCACGAGCATTAAGGGACAAAGCTACTGGACCTTAATAGTCCTGGTCTTCTTTTTGGCTGGTGTGCTGGCGGCAGCTGCCGCTGGCGGCTGCGGCTTAGGCGCTTCAGTCTCGGCCGGTGCAGGCCCGGTCTTACTGCCTCGTTTAGCTAAAATAAGCGGTATGCCAATTGCCAGTGCGCCAATAACGGCATAAGCCGCACCAAACTCCCAGTAATTTCTATCAATCTGGTGCGTTAAATCAGTGGCTAAATTACGAATGTCGCCCTGCAGCACTAGATTGCCGCTGATAGCTATCTTCGGCACTACTTCAGTCGTTACAACTCGGTTGAGAGCCCAGGAGAAAATGAGCATAAATACGCCGATAATCAGTAAAGTTCTGCCAAGATGGCGCAGCCCTTTTTGCTTTGAAGAACTCAAAAACACGATTGCCAGCGCAAAAATTAAGCTCAAGCCAATCAGCAAATACGGGGATTTCTTGGCTCGCTGATACTGTTTTGGCACACTCTTTAACTGGTCAGCAAACACCGATTTACCAGATTGGCCGTTCTTAATGCTGGCGGCAGTTATTACTGGGTTATCCAAAAATCCCTTGCCCCCAAGCAAGCTATTTTTAACCGAATCCGCGGCCTGCTGTGGGCTTAGGCCCTGCGGCAAACACGTGGCGCTGAGTGCATCAAAAGACGAATCTGTGGATTCATCAGTACACACTGGCAGAGTGGCGGCCTTTTGTTCTACTTGAGTGGCCACACTCTCGGCAAAAGCCGCCTTAGCAGTTGATAAGTCTATATAAAAGTCCGGTTCCGCAGTCTTGCCGTCTAGCCAGGCATAGACACTGTCAATAATCGTCTCGGCATTTTTTTGTATGAACGCCGGGGACAGCGTCTGGACAGCGGCGGCCTTGACTATCGGATTTGTCAGTGAAAAGCTGCCATCATCAGAAGACTGCTGCTTGGCCTGGTCAAGCAGGCTCGGAATAATAGTGCTGTAGATGCCACTGTCGGCCAGGATGTGTTTGACGGGTTTAGGGCTACCGACCGTTCTGACGACTCCTTCGTCAAAAGCTGCTGTAAACAGCAGCAGCAAAAAAAGTGAACCAACGATTGCCAGGAGCATCCGGCGCAGTATTTGCATAAGCATCATTGTATGTCAGTAGGTTCGGCTTACCAACAAAAGCCTGTCGCAATAAGATATAATTACCGCTGTTCTCAAAATACCAAATTGAAACGCTAACTAAGTGATGTTTCAATTTGAGAGGAGCAAGCATGCTGACCTTGCTTACAAAACGAACAAATTTATTTTATCGTTTTGGCCAAGCAAGGTCAGCAATGGCTTGTGACGAGGAGGGGTCGCATAGTCCGGTCTAGTGCGCCACACTCGAAATGTGGTGAAGTCGCAAGACTTCCGTGGGTTCAAATCCCACCCCCTCCGCCACGTCGCGACTAATATTAACCCCGCTATATTCTCACAGCTTGGTGGTCACTAAGGAGTTTAAAGTGTACAATTTTAGCAGCCCTCAAAGCAAAAAAACATGCAGCAGGATTTCGAACTTTATATCCTTAAAGACCAGCTTACTCGTGAAGATTGGCTGAACTTTTATAGAGCCGTATCTCAGTACAGCGGCCTACTTGCCAGATTTGAACTTACCTTTGTCTGCACAGACAACGTAATCCGTTTTTTTATCAGCAGCAGCAAAGACTTGAGTGGTTTGTCCAACAATATTGAGGGGATTATCCTGCGACCGGTGGAAAAAAAGGAACTTGAGACTCCGCCCACTACCACGAAAGAAAGAATGGTCCAATTTGTGCCCGGCGGCAACATACTTGATCTTAAAGAAAAATACGCTGTCAAACTCGGGAAGGATTTGAGCTTTGCGACTTTTAAAATCAGAACAATCGGCCAACAGAAAGCCACCGTTAATGCCAGCCTCTACTTTAAAAACAAGGCCGGCCGTTACTCACGTGCCGATAAGCGCATTTTTGCCTTCCCGGTTCATCTATTTGCGATTGATTTTGCCAGCAACACGCATTATCTAAAAAAGTCCGCGCCCAAATACCTTAATCTGGAAAAAACTCTTAACATTCTATCCAGTGATAGCCAAGACGCCCTGTTTGAGGTCGACGCCTTCCCGTATTTTTCTAACAACTACTATCTAAAGCTCACAGGTTACGAATTTGATAAACACTCTTTCATAGTCGGAGCTAGCGGAAGCGGCAAATCCAAGCTAATTAGTTTGCTAGTAGACCGTCTTAGCCACACTGCCATGAAAATGAACTACCGGGTCATAGTAATTGACCCGCACGCCTCCATAGCCGAAGACCTGCAGTACATAGCTGATAGTAAAATCATAAACTTTAGCAGCGAGAGCACCGAGCTGTTTTCCGGTGCCGAGGCCGATATTACCGCTGCTACCGAGTTAACAGCCACTTTATTTAAGTCGCTTCTAACAGATCAGTTTAATCCGAAGATTGACCGGGTTTTGCGCTTTAGCTTGTTTACGCTTTTTACGGCGCAGGCTATGACTTTAGACAACCTAAAGCGTTTTTTGACGGACATAGAGTTCCGAAACCAAATAGTCAGCCATGTCTCAGGCTATGTACCTGCCAATATCGCCAAGTTTTTTGGCGCCGATTTTAACGAACTGCGGACCAAGTATTACAACGAGGCCGTACTGCCGCTTGTATCGCTCGTGGACGAGATGGGACTTCAGCCCGGCTTAGTCAACGAGGGCGACATATCTCTTAATAAAACCATTCAGGACCATTTCTTGACGGTCTTTTCTCTCAATAAAGTAAGTATGGGCGAGAAGGTAGTTAAGACAGTCGCCGGACTACTAATTCAACAGATTTTTCTTTTGGCTCAAGCTCGGAGTTTTGGTCAAAAAGTGATATTAATTATTGACGAAGTGTCGGTAATTCAAAATCCGGCCATTGCCCAAATCCTAGCCGAGGCTCGCAAGTTTAACCTTTCCGTCATACTGACTCAACAATACTTTGGTCAAGTAGAGAAAGACTTGCGGGACGCAATCTTTGCCAACGTTTTTAACTACTACACTTTTAAAGTATCCGAAGAAGATGCCCGGGCGTTGGAGGGCAATTTAAACATTGAGTTGCCCAAGGAACTGGTTGAGCAAGAGCATGCCAAAGGCCTGAAAGAGGAAGACGTTAGAGTCAAAATTATGACCGAACTACACCCCAGAGAATGTCTGGTCAGGGTCTTAGCCAACGGCCAGGTAATACCCTGCATTAAAGCTCGTACAATGGACGCGCCGACGGACACCGGAAGCGG
The DNA here is from genome assembly GCA_035542755.1 of Binatia bacterium. Lineage (GTDB taxonomy): Bacteria > Patescibacteriota > Saccharimonadia > Saccharimonadales > UBA10212 > RYN-425. Next base: position 7,533 of record DATKKU010000042.1, read on the forward strand.
GAACATGCCAGAAAAACTGCAGGCCTATAAGCAAGCTAAGTTGCCGGTCAAGTTCCAGGAGGATCAATTACAAGCTGCCGATAAACCAGACATTGCTGCTCCGTCCGCACTGTCCAATCATACAAAGGTGCCTAGCAGTAATAGTCCCACAGAGCATCTGGCTAATAAGGCAAACGTACCGGCGGCACTGGGCCGCGGGGCAATCGCTTCGGCTAAAGCCGCCCATAGCCGCGGCAAACGAAGTTTTAATCTCAGTGAGCTACTGGCCGAGCACTCCTCAAGCCGCTTAAAAGTTAATAAAAAGAAGGATTAGTAGGTATGACTAAACAACAAGCTCAGACTGTGCTTGATAAAATAATCGGTCAGATCTTCGGCTATAAAAATGGCCTAAGTCTGGAACAATTTATGCAAAAGTACTGCTTTGATATTCGTTTACCAAACCAGGTTAACGACTCCACCACCGGCAAAGAGACCTGGGCGCAATCCAGCAATCCAACTAAATTTATTACTGTTGAGAATGCTTGGGCACGCGAAGATTGGTCCATGATGCCGCGCCGTGATATCAAGACTGTTGAAGACATTCTCGTCGCCTGGGAAGAAGTTAACTACACGGCCACAGAAAGATACCTAGACTCAGCTAATGTGGCCGAATCAGACAACATCTACGAATCGGAAAATGTCTATCGTTCGCAGGATATTCACACCTCTAAAAACATCCTTTTTTCTGATGGGGTTTGGGATAGTGAATTTTTGGTAGCGACTCAACGCTCTAACAGCTCAGCTTTCTGTGGGCGTCTAGAGGATAGTACAGAATGCTCCAACAGCTTTGAGGTATCTTGGTCCAAAAAAATTACAAATTCATTTTTTATCCACGACTCTGCCGACCTGATAGAGTGTATGTTCTGCTCGCACATAACCAGCAAGCAGTACTGCATCGCCAACATGCAATTTAAAGAGGATGAGTACATGAAGCTCAAAGACGAAGTAGTTCGCTGGATATTGACCAACTAATCAAGGAGGCTATATATGGAAGACAGCGTTTTTACTAAAATTATCAAGGGCGAGATTCCTTGTACCAAGATTTACGAAGACCAATATACTTTCGCGTTTTTAGATCACAATCCCAAAGTTCCGGGCCATACTCTGGTAATTCCTAAAAAGCAGGTGGCCTATGTCTGGGAGTTATCGGACCAGGACTATCAAGCACTAATGGCCAGCGTTAAAAAAGTCGCCAACCGTATAAAAGATGTGCTGCAACCAAAGTGGGTAGGCATGCAGGTTGAGGGAGTAGCCGTACCCCATGCTCATGTTCATGTCTTCCCTTTCAATAGCCCCGAAGAGTATCATCGGCTGCCAGTTCCGGGCCAATATCTGCCTGAGGAAAAGCTAGCTGAACTGGGCAAAAAACTAGCCTTTTAGCCGGCTTCGCTTCGCCTCATGAGACACCCACATCGTGGGTTTCTCATCGCGCCGGGCACGGAATAAATCCGTGGCTCGGGCTGCTCTTCCCGAGATATGTGCAGTCAATCAACTAGCCTTTTAGTACAAAATTCTTGGCATGAGGCCCCCTATATTGGTATCATAAGGCTATTAGGGGGTGGTCGCCAAAATGGATGAAAAGGCGCTAGGCAGACGTTTACAAGAGGCCCGGCGCAAGGCCAATTTAACGCAGCAGGAGCTATGCCAGAAGGCTGGCTTGTCTTATTCCACGCTAGCCAAAATTGAGCGCGGCGCCATCCGCTCGCCGTCAGTCTTTACTGTGGCATCAATTGCAGCAGCTACCGGTGTACCGATGGAGGAATTGCTAAATGTTGAGTTGTCTGCCAGTAGCACCCCCGCCACCGTTGAGAAAAAGCGTTCCAAGACCGGTATCAGCTTCGTCTATCTGGATGTAAATGGCGTCTTGGTCCGTTTTTTTCACAGGGCCTTTTCTCAGATTGCCAAAGAAACAGCTATCGGTGCCGATACAGTAGAAACACTGTTTTGGCGCCATAACGACGCGGTTTGCCGCGGAGAACTGTCGTACGCCGATTTTAATGCCTTTTTTACGCGTGAGCTTAATATGCCCAGCTTTGACTGGAAAAAGTACTACATGGACAGTGTAGAGCCCATGCCAGGAGTTGGCGAGCTAGTTACTTGGCTTTCCGAAAATTACCGACTGGGGTTACTGACCAACAATATGCCTGGCTTTACTCACGAACTACTGTCTACAAATCGCATCCCCAACGTTAACTACGACGTAATTATTGATTCTTCGGAAGTCAAAGCCATCAAACCGGAAGATAAGATTTATGAAATTGCCAGCCAGCGGGCCGGGGTTGAGCCCCAAGAAATATTGCTAATAGACGATGGCCGCACCAATTTAATGGCAGCCGACCGACTCGGCTGGCACGTCCTCTGGTTTGACGATTACTATCCCGAAGAAAGTCTGGCCCGCGTCCGCCAAGCCCTAGAATTTTAAGCCTCTACCATTTTGGAGAAAGCATCAATTTCTGACTGAATCTGAGCTAGAAGCTGCTTTTCCAGCTCTAGCTGCTGTTGGCTTTCAGCCACAATTTCTTTGGGTGCTTTACTAACATAGCCCGGTGCGCTTAAGCGCGTTTCTAATCTGTCAATTGCTTGTTGTCGCTGGGATTTTTGGTCAATCAGCTTGTCAATGTAGGCTTTGGCAGCGCCAGTATCAATGTCCAGCCAGCAGTCAAAACCGGCTACATTTAGGCGCATGCCCGCGGACTTGGCAGCTGGCGATTCAATTACTTCCCCCAGCCCGCCCAATCGTTGAATCAACTGGACGTTATTAGTTATGACTGCCGAGTCTCTAAAATAAAGCTTGGGTTTTGCGGTCTTAATCACGCCGCCAATACGGCGAGCCTCGGTTATTAGCTCAACCAAGCTTTGAAAATCATCAGCTTTTTGACTATCAAAACTGCGTTTTTCTGGCCATCTCTGGACAATCAACATTGAGTCGTGGGCCCAAGCCAGGGTCTGCCAAATTGTCTCGGTTACAAACGGTGCAAACGGGTGGGCCATCTTTAACGTCAACTCCAACACACTGCCCAACACACCTAAATTGGGTGTTAGTTTGCTGGCCTCAATGTACCAATCGGCTAAATCGTGCCAGACAAAATTATATAAAAGCTCGTAGGCTTCGCTGAGCCTGTAAGCCTCAATAGCCTTGGAGATCTCACTTGCTGTCTCCCCTGCCCTGCTGATAATCCAGTGGTCAGCCATGGACTCTGGCTTGGCATCGGTTCGCAAATTGTGCTGGTCGCCAACCTTGTCCTCAATAAATCTGGCAACGTTCCAAAGCTTGTTACAAAAATTGCGGGCCTCCTCCACCCTTCGTCCGTCATAACCCCTGTTAACCGCTGGCGAACGGCCAGCCAGCAGGCCCATACGCAGCGCATCAGAGCCGTGCGTGCTGACAATCTCCATAGCGTCAATCTGATTACCGAGGGATTTGCTCATTTTGGCACCACCTTCGGCTAGTACTAAACCGTGGATATAAACATCAGCGAACGGCAGCTTGCCGGTGGTATAAATGCCCAGCATCATCATGCGGGCCACCCATTGGTGCAAAATCTCGCCGGCCGTTTCCATAAGACTGGTCGGGTAAAACTTCTTAAAGTCCTCGCTATCGGGGTAATTTAGGGTGGCATAGGGCCAAGAACTACTAGAAAACCAGGTGTCAAAAACGTCCGGGTCGCGCTTATATTTCTTACCTTCAACCTCAATAACTTCCTGATTCACGCGTTTATCAAATATCCAATCCTCCGAATCAGCCACATTCTGAAAAGCCGGGATTGGTATCCCCCAAGCAATCTGTCGGCTAATGTTCCAGTCTTTCAGTTCATTAAGATAGCGGATTAGCTGAGTGCGCTTACTATCCGGGTAAAACTTAACTTCGTTCCTCTTTAAGGCTTCCAAGACCGGCTTTTTGAGATTTTGCATGTTCACAAACCACTGTTCTAGCGCTAGTGGCTCAATTACCGTACCGCACTTATAACACTTACCAACCGAGTGGGTATAATCTTCAATACCGCGCAGAAAACCTTTTTTATCAAGTGCTTCGGCTACGGATTTACGAGCTTGCAGCACAGTAAGACCCCTGAATTCTTTGGGGACATTGTCGCTCATCTTGCCCTCGGTGGTAATTAGTTCTATAAGGGGTAGATTGTGGCGCCTTGCTACTTCAAAGTCATTGGGGTCGTGAGCTGGCGTAACAGTCACCACCCCTGTTCCGAAGGCCATATCAACGTGTGCATCACCAATAATTGGGATAGGGGTGTCTGGCACAAGTGGTTGGAGGGCTTGCTTGCCAATTAAATGCTTATAGCGTTTGTCTTTAGGATTGACCATTAGCGCCGACTGGCCCAATTTAGTCTCTGGCCTGGTGGTGGCGATTACCACTTCCCCGCTGCCGTCGGCCAGCGGATAGGCAATATGCCAAAGCTTGGTAGCTTCTTCTTCGTGAACGACCTCTATATCGGAGAAGCTAGTACCGTGAAAAGTACAGTAATTGACAATCCGCTTACCCCTGTAAATCAAACCATCATGCCACATCTGTTGAAAGGTGTTATAGGCCTGGTCCACAACTTTGCTGTCCAGCGTGTAGGTAAAGCGCGTCCAGTCGCAGCTGGCGCCCAAAGCCCGAATCTGTGACTGAAAGTTGTGCTTATTTTGCTCTACGAAATCCCAGACCTGCTTGTATAACTCCTCTCGGCTGAAATCAAACCGGCTCTTCCCTTCCTTGTTCAAGCGTTTTTCATAAACTACCCAGGTCTCAAAACCGGCATGGTCGGCGCCGGGCACAAATAACGTTGGCTTGCCCTGCATGCGGTTATAGCGGACTATGGTGTCTTCAATGGCCAGAGTTAGGCCAAAACCAATATGTAGGTTGGCGTTAGCATTGGGTGGCGGCATAACAATGCTAAAATAGCCTTCCCCGCCCCTGTCAACCGGAATAAAGGCTTGATTTTGCTCCCAAAGGTCATAGATATCGGCTTCGTATTTGTTGGGCTCGTAAGCTTTAGGTAACTTCATCCCGTTAGAAATCCAATCCCCTGCCCGCCGGCCGAACGGCAGAAGTTATATCCTACAAAGTAACTATTTCTAACGGGATTCATAGACTGTTCATCAGTATAACAGAGGTGCTACCTCGTCCACCAGCCTATCAGTTATTCACACTTTTCATATGAAACTGGGCAACTTCCAACAAAGCCTTTTCGTATGAAAGACCGCCAAAAAAAGACTAAAAAATATTTTGTTTTCCCAAACGTTTTTGTTTTCAGATTAATTATAGCAACGCTGTCCAGATAACGCTAGCGCTTACATACTAAGCGAGGGGTCAATATCCAGCGTGTCTATATCCGATGGCGAGATATTCTTGGACTTATAGAAGGCTAAGGAGGCTACCATGGCGCCGTTGTCAGTACAGAGGCCTACATCTGTGTAATCTACCCCTGTTTTCAAGCGCGTTTTTACGAGCCTGCGCAGGGGTTGACTGGCGGCCACGCCGCCGCCGATAACAACCGAGGCAGGGCTGTAGTCCTGAGCAGCCTTTTCTAAGGTGTTGACTAGAGATTCCAAGGCAGTTGCTTGAAAACTGGCCGCCAAGTCGGCTTTTTGGCGCTCGCTAAGGAGTTCTGGCAGGGCCGAAGAGGGCAGGGTATAGTCTTTGCCAACCGCCGTCTGAGCAGCCCGCAAAACTGCCGTTTTGAGCCCGGAGAAACTAAAGTCATAACTGTTCCGTATCTGGGCTCTGGGCAGCTTAAATGCGCTAGGATTGCCCTTAATGGCCATTTTTTCAATGCTGGGGCCGCCGGGGTAGGGGAGGCCAAGCATTTTGGCCACCTTATCAAAGGCTTCGCCGACGGCGTCGTCCAAAGTTCGGCCGATAACCTTGTAATCGTCGTGATTTTTCAGATAAATCAGGTGGCTATGACCACCTGAAACAATCAACGCTAACAGGGGTAGGGCAGGGGGTTTGGCGGGTAGTTGATAGCTAGCTGGGCCCGAAGTTATAAAATTAGCATAAATGTGGGCCTCCACGTGGTTGATGGCATACAGGGGTTTATTGAGAGCCTGGGCCAATGTTTTGGCCGTCACTACGCCCACCAAAAGACTGCCGCCGAGGCCTGGTCCGTAAGTGACGGCAGTAGCATCAATGTCATTCCAGGTGCACTTGGCGCTATTCAAGGCATCCTGAATGACAGGGGTAATTACCTCTAGGTGGCTGCGAGCGGCAATTTCCGGCACGATGCCGCCAAAAGCGATGTGCAAGTCTAAGCTGCTGGCAACGGCGTTACTAAGCAGTCTTTCGCCATTCTCCACCACAGCTGCCGCGGTCTCGTCGGCGCTGCTTTCAATTCCCAGAATTCTCATCAGATGTACAGTATACTTAAAGACATGAATTTTAGGAAAATCGTCAAGAGCTTTATTCCCAAAAAGCTGTTTCGGAGTATTGAACCCTATGGCCACTGGTCAGAGGCAGTTTTGCTCAACTCGCTGAACAGGGGCTCGCCGGCCCGAACCATGAAGGTCATAGGGGTAACCGGCACTAACGGCAAAACTACCACCTGCTTTTTAATCCACCGCATGCTGCATGAAGCTGGCTACAAGGTTGGTCTAATGACCACAGCCGGCTACGGGGCGGGCAACAATATCAAACCGCAGATTGACCATATGACCACAGTTTCTGTGCCCAAACTGATTAAGCGTTTGGAAGAGCTTAAAGGCCAGGGCGTAGAATGGCTGGTTATGGAAACGACCAGCCATGCGCTGGCCCAGCACCGCGACGCCGGCATACCATACTCGGTGGCGGTACTGACCAATATTACCCATGAACATCTTGATTATCACGGAACTTTTGAGCGCTATGTAGCCGCTAAGCGGATGCTGTTTACCAGGACTAATCAGAACAAAAAGGGCCTGCAAACCGGTGTTGTTAATGCCGATGACGGCAGCGCCGGCCAGTTTGTAACATCTATGAAGAACTCCCTGACTTACGGCATTGACCACGGTAATCTGCGAGCCAAAAATATCAACTTAACGGCCAAAGGGGTTAGCTATAAAGCAACTGTCGGGGATGATAGTTACCAGATTAAGTGCCACTTGCCGGGCAAGTTTAATGTCTATAACTCCTTGGCGGCGATTGGTGTGGGACGGGTACTGGGGCTTGATAAAAAAGCGGTAGAGCAGGGGATTGCCGCCCTGCCGGGTGTACCGGGGCGTATGACGGCCGTAGATGCCGGCCAGAACTTTAACGTGCTTGTAGACTTTGCTCACTCGCCAGACGCACTTGAGAATGTCCTGAGGGCCTGTAGGGAGCTGACAAAGGGTAAGTTGATTCTGGTCTTTGGGGCTACTGGCGACCGCGACAAACTAAAAAGGCCTGTTATGGGCGAAGTGGCTGCTAAAAACGCCGACCTTATTTTCCTAACTGATGATGAAACCTACACCGAAAACCCGAAGACAATTATTGACGCCGTAAATAAAGGCATAGAACGGGCTAAGGGAAAGGCTAAGACCACTGTTATTGACAGTCGGCTGGAGGCTATCAGGGCGGCATTTTCCAAGGCCAAAGACGGGGATACGGTACTGCTAACCGGCATGGGGCACCTGACTACCCGTAATATGGGCGGCAAAGAGGAGCCCTGGAATGAGATTGAAATTGCCAAAAAGCTTTTAAAGACTCGCTAGAGTATTGACAAAACTAAGCGTAAGTAGTATAATCTGGCTCGGTTGATTGTATTTATGCAATCATAGTTCATTAATTGCAAGAGAGTTTTTGGGAACACCCAAGGCGAGATTATAGCCCTGCTGTTGGCAGGGCAGTAACCTCGTCTTGGGTAAATTTGGGCAGCAGGGAGCTGTCCGCCCGTTGGCGAAGAAAGGGGCTCACATGCCCAGCTTCAACATCCCGGCCTACCCGCGCTACACCTTCCCGCGTCTCCAGAAGGGGGCGAGCCCGGAACAGATCCTGGAGATCTGCTCCGAGGTTCTCGACAACTTCGGCGACATCGTCGATGCCTGTCACCCGGACGTGCGCAAGAACCTGCTCACCGGCACGGTGAATGCCCGCGTTTGGGCCTTCCACCAGGCCCGCAAGCAGGCCGAGAGCAAGCAGACGGCTGACCTCGAGGTCTACTACCAGAAGCTCGAGGACGCCAGGCTGCTGGCGATGGAGTCGCCGATGGCCACCTTCATGCACCGCACGGTGCACGAAGGGCTGTCGATCGTCGCCGAGCCGACCATGTCCTACGCGGCACGCACCCAGCTTCGCGAGTCGCTGGCGGCCGTCCGGAACTGGGAGGCGGACGCCGAGCAGCACGAGCGCGCATCGGGTAACGGAGGTCGCTCGTCGAGCGACCGTCGGTCTCGCGCTCGCCGCGAGACCGTCCCGACGACGGCGTAGATCAAGCAGGTGCGGCGGGAGCCATCCGGCTCCCGCCGCCTCCTGTCCAGACATCGACAGATTCAAAAAGGAGAGACAGCTTGACCTATCTCAACCCCGGCAGCGAGCAGCGCCAGCGGACCAGGCACCAGAATGCCCGGCCGAGGAATCGGCGCCGTGACCTCTCGGTTGGGGCACGTGGTTCCGCCTACAGAGACGAGCCGCGGCCCCGCCTGCCTGCCGACCTGGACTTCGCCGAGCAGCTGGAAAGCGAGTTCGGTATCGCTGGCCTGGCCGGCATCCATCTGCCCTGGAGCGAGCAGCCCAGGCCCAGCTGGAGAGCGGAAGCCACCGACCTGCCGGCCGCCCTGGCCGACTGGGAGGCCTTCAGCACCATCCTCCTTCTGGAGGAGGAGCTGGACTACTCCTACTCGGACGAAAGCCAGGAGTTCCACTACGACCCGACGCTCGGCTGGTATCCCTACCAGGTGCTCTACGCCGCCTGAGGACGTCTTTGCCAGGCGGGAGCCACCCGGCTCCCGCCTGCACCCCCTAAACTCTCTTGCAAACCTTTCAAAGTTTTGTAAGTAACAATTAAATCAAGTTGTTAGCTACTAATCTTTGACAAAAACTACAAAATAATGTATACTGTAATCTGTTAAATCAAAAACAAAAAATGCCAGTTGAACAATTGACCGCCGAGCCAACAAGTATCGCTGAAGCTAAACCCGGGCTACAGGATAACTTTGATGAGTTTTACGGCGGCCTAAGACTTGCCTGCGCACTGGAGAAAAGATATTCCTGCAAGGTCTTGGGCGTAGAAGAGAGTCAGCTCCAGGATATAGCGGGCAACTTTGATTATGAGAATCTGCGGGATATGACAGACAAACTAAACGCTCTGTTCTACGGGCGCACCGAGCAATCGGCACGCTACGACGACATTATTGACCAAGCGATTGCCCTTAATGGCGATTCAGGCGAGGCTAGCGAAGCCCTTAGCAACCCGGATATGCTGGGCCTAGCCAAGAATCTGGCCCGGGCCGGTCTACTATTTGAATTGAACTCTAACATGCTTGATATAAGCTCGCGTAAGCACGCAGGGCATCTACACTCCAGGCGAAAACATAATACTGGGGACAGACCCAAAAACCCGGTAAAGCGTTCCGAAAAAGTTAAGCAACTCATAGGTTTTAACCACCTCATACGAGATTTGGTAGACAGCCAAACTGCCGGCCAGCTGCGCCTGGACAGGAAAAGAGCTCACAAATTGATAAAGACTATTCTTCTTGGAAATGAGCGGGCTGCTGGCATTGTTGAATCCGGCGTAGCCCTGGAAGTAGCCGCCAAGCGATTATTAAGTAGCCAAATAGGCAGACTATTTGGCCGGAGTGTAGTTGACTATGGCGACGTAGAACAGGATAGTAAGGGCGGCGACATTGTTGTTTCAACCCCCCATAGAGGGGACATACTGATTGACGTTAAGAAGTTTGCGCCCAGTGAGGTGCGTGAGGCTATGGGCAGAGACCTTGACGACGAACCTGGATATTTCTGGAGAAGCCCTCAACACATTTTTCTTTGGTTGGGCCCAGAAAGAAAAATTGATAATGAGTATCGTTTGCCGCAGGAATTTGCTCAGGTTTCACACCAGCTAATAAATGAGATTTTTGCTCAGCCTGCTGTTGCATAACTTGCACTAAAATTATATAATAACACGTGAAGAAGCCCCGGCCACCGAAAGGAGCCTGTGGATACTTCGGATGCCAGGCCCCCGCCTGGCGTCCCGTGCCGGGAGGTAGCGCGAGCTCTCAAGGCAAATTCCAGTGAGAACCTGGTTGCCCTGAGGGCCGAGCACCCGACGGCGTTTGGGCAGCTTCTGGTGCACGCCGAGTTCTGTGAGGCGTGTCGCCGACTCATCGACGAGGCCTTTCCCGATGGTTTCATCAGTCTCCGACAGGAGAAGGACATCGAGGAAGGACTCACACGAGCAGAAGCTGACCTGCGCGGGACGTCCGCGGAGACGGCCTCGGTGCCGACGACTCCCTCTGAGGGGGAATTCGGTAATCGACAACGGGGGGAGTGACATAGCCTCGCGGCTTATCACTCCCCCCGACATAATTTATAAACGATAGACTTTATTAGAATCGCCGTACCCGCTCGGGGTACGGCTTTTTTGTGTTGGCGGAACCTACACTACCAGCGCGTAGATATTGTCCGCGGTGGGCCCGGGGCGTTTGCGAGTTGCTGCGCCCCGGGCCCTTCCTAGTCCCTTTGGTGATGCTTGGCTAGTGTGACCACGAAGGTCAGCCTAGCTGGCGGGTTTCAAACTCCGTGGTTTTGCCTGGCGGAGCATTGAAACGCGCCTACTTGCCCGCAGCGGGGGCTTCTTGGAAGCCAGCCTCATCCGCAGCCAGTGATTCTTGTGGCTTTGGAAAAGACCCTGCGGAGATAGTTGCGAGATCACCCCCTCGGTCGGCAGTTGGTCGAGCCTAGCCTGCTTACGCACCCGCCGGGTGGCTTGCTGCTTCTTGCGGCGCAGGGCCACTTGGCCAGAGGCCTGGGAAGGCTCGTGGGTGGCCGCGTAGCGGGGCGGCCAAGCATCTGCCGTACTTCCGTCATACACTCCTCCTCGGAGGGTAGGGGACAGGATAAGCCGAGTATAAAATGAAAACTTTATAGCGGTCAAATCTTTATGTTTGTACACAGGCTTGCTTGACAGGCACGTTCATGGTGGTAGTATTTGACTATTCGATTAGGTCTGGGGCAGCCCAGGCTCTCGCTTGTTCATACAAACACCGAATAGGGGAAAGGACTCGCCGATGTGTTCTAGCACGGACGAAGGCGCACGCCATGCGTTGCGTCGTGAGCTGAACAGCCGGTTGGGAAAGACGCGCGAGGTCGCGGAGGAGAAGGTCCGGGCAACACGCCCGACTGCACGCCACCGCCTCCACACGCCCATCCTCGTGGCCGCCTGCAACGAGGGTCTCGTCGATCACCTGAGCCCCGATGACATCCCGCAGGGCACCTGCCTGTCGAGGATCTTCGGGCACCCCACGGCGATTGCCCTCGGGCTGTCCGAGCCCGAGGCCTTCACGGCCGGTAGGGCCGTGGTCAAGGACGCTCTGATGTCCCGCCGGGCGCAGGACGCCAGGGACTTTCAGGCCTTCGCCGAGCAGTACCCGTACGCGGGAGCTGTCGCCTAAAGCGACTCCGTCGCTCCCTAGCCCTAATCGAT
>DATKKU010000043.1:0-21627 GCA_035542755.1 Binatia bacterium
CGGTACCAATATAGGCGCTGCCCGAAGCCCGCGCGATAGCGTCGGCGTGCTTTAGGCTATGCAAAGCGTTATTAGTTAGATGAGATAGGAATTCCTGAAAATCAGGACTGTTAGGCATCATATACATGCATTATAACATGCGTTGGCACTCGCAGGTCAAGAGTGCCAACTACCCCCGGAAGACAACCTGCGGTTTTCTTCCGGCGCTCCCTGTTGAAGTGAATTCAACTTTCTGCTTTAGCAGAAACCGGTCGCTGCTAACTTTCCCTTAAAAGACAAGTATTGGCCGCTTCAGTAGCAATCAGAAACGATATGACGCTAGAGCTGTTGACTTGGTCAGGAGCGTTAACTCAGTGATATTGACTTGATACCGTGATTATGTAATTATATGAATCATGAGTGAGCAATTAAGTGTCGGCGACAGAGCCGGCAATTACTTTATCCGACACAAAAGAGCTGCTGAGTTGATATTGTCCACCGAAGTTAGTCTGTTTAGAGCAGCTGAAACTTTTAGCGCAGCTATAGGTGCACCTGACGAATTCCCGCCAGAGCGCCGACAACAGAGTGAGCTTGGTCAACAGCTGTTTGAAGACGCTCGATTAAATTTATTAAGGGCTCGAGACGATCATTTTCAAGCGCACGATCAATATGCCATGATACTAAAGTTCGCGAGAACGCATTATCTCAAGAACGAAGAAGAGTACCAGGCACTTGCAATAGAAGATGCTAAACGAGCAGGAGTCCTAACCTCCTTTGGTTCAAATTAGCATCCGGCCGCGACCTTGACTATTTGGCTTCGTCTGTTCCGTGTTCTTCAATGGCTTCTAGCAGCGAGCTTTCCAGCTCGGACTTTTTCTTTAGCTTCTGGACTACTGGCTTACTCTCAACCACTTCAGCTGCCGGAGTGTCTTCTTGTTTCTCCTCGCCGGCTTGCTGCTCGGCTTCTACATCCAGCTCGTAGCCGGTAAGCTTGCCGGCCAGGCGGACATTTTGGCCAGACTTGCCGATAGCGATGCTAAGTTGGTCCTCGGCAACAATCACTTTGGCCTTTTTGTCAGACTTACTAATATCAACTCTGGCGATGTTAGCCGGCTTCATAGCGTTGGCTATAAAGGTCGCCGGGTCCTCGTCCCAGACTACGATATCAATCATCTCTTGGTTACCAATCTCGTCGCGCACAGCATTAATTCTAGTACCATGACCACCGACAAAAGTGCCGACTGGGTCTACACCCGGCACGTTGCTGGCAACGGCAATTTTGCTGCGCACACCGGCTTCGCGGGATATTTCTTTGATTTCTACGGAATTATTTTCCATTTCGGGAACTTCACCACGGAACAGCTGTTCTACAAATTCTTTGCAGCCGCGGCTGACGATTAGCTGCGGACCACGAAAGCCCTTTTCTACATCTTTTAGGTAAAACTTAAGGCGCTGACCGGGGTAGTAACGCTCGGTCTGAATCTGCTCGCTGGCCGGCATGATGCCTTGAGCACGACCCAGTTCTACGCGGGTAACTCGGCCTTCAACGCGGCTGACTACGCCGTTAACTAAGCTGCCAATTTTATCTTCGTATTCGGCCAGCACAATTTCGCGCTCGGCCTCGCGCAGGCGCTGCAGGATTACCTGCTTGGCGGTTTGGGCGGCCACCCGGCCAAAATCTTCTACTTTTTGAACAACTTCAATAGTCTCGCCAACCTTGGCATTCTTTTTCATTACCTGGGCATCGTTAAGACTAATTTGAATTTTAGGGTCATCAACCTCATCAACAATTTCTTTGGTGACGTAAGCTGTTACGTCGCCAGTATTTAGGTTCATAGTTACGCGCACTTCCTGCTCGCGGTCACCGTAATCACGGCGCCAGGCGGCAGCCAATGCTTGCTGAACTACATCGGCCACCTGCTCTTCGGGCAGGTTTTTCTCCTCTGCAATTACTTTGATTGCAGCGGCTAATTGTTTAAAATCCATTTCCACTTTGTTCTCTCCTCTCAGTTAAAAACATCTTTTCAATTTTTAGCGGCACAACCAGCACATTTGGATGCAATGCAAGAAAGAAACGAGCAGCTTGAGCGAGACGTATATGAAATACGTTGAGTGAGCAGCGGAGTTTCTGACGCAGCAGTGCGCCAAAAGCAACAGCGGTGCGACGAGCTTCGCTCGACGGCAGGCTGTTGCGGTGTGCTAGGTTGTGAATGAAAAAATCCGACCTATCTGGCCGGACATATTACGAGCTTTATTATAACTTAAGCCTATAATATTAGCAATGGACCAAACAAAACGAAGGTCGGGCTTTGAAATTACTGCTAGCGAGTTGTCTGCCGAGGCGGGCACTCAAGTTCTTAAAATTTCCGGTAAACGCTTTGGCCAGCCGACCAAGCGCTTTACCCTGCACGGCCCAAAACTTGATGTTGTATCTGTAAAAATCACCCATGCTAATAAGAACAAGCTGGTGGAGTATCAAGTGGACCGCATAAATTACCTGCCCACCAGAGGCCAGACTCGCATTCATTGCAGCTCGCTGCTGTATCCCGGCAATTATGAGCTGGTGCTTAAAATTAAAGGCGCTGACGATATTGGCAGCGTGGACAAGCTGTTTGGCCAAGAACCTTAGAGCTCTATAATATTTTCAACTTCTACGTTAAGTTTTGAAGAGTTAACGGCCGCACCCAGCAGTCGCCAGTCGCCGGGCCAGTTATTTTCGGCTACCCAAAGCTGCGCGGCAAACTCCAGCTGTTTTAGCTTTTTGTCTGTTAGGTAGTCCAGGCCCGAGCCCTGAGCATCTGAACTTCTGTATTTAACCTCCGTAAAGTAAATAACTTTGTCTTTTTTAGCGACAATGTCTATCTCACAGACCCGGCGTCGCCAGTTCATCTCAATAATTTCATAGCCAGTCTTTTTTAGATGCTCGGCTACGGCAGCTTCGGCGGCTTTGCCGGCAGAGGTTGTCGTGGCCATCTTAAGCAGCCTCGCCCAGGGCGCTTAGCGGCTTAAAGCTCATGCGGTGAATGCCCTGGAGTACGCCGTGCTTAGCAATCGCCGCCTGGTGGTCCTTTGTGCCATAGCCAACGTGAGTCTCAAAGCCGTAGTCGGGATACTTTATTTTTAGCTGGCTCATAAAGTTATCGCGCCGCACTTTGGCATAAATGCTGGCTGCCGAGACAATTGGCACCAGCGCATCAGCGTCTACCAGACACTGGGTGTTGGTAAACTTGGCGGGCAGATAATTAATTTTGCCATCAAGTATAATCTGTTCGTCAGTCTCGGCTTCTAAATCACCCAAGGCTCGAGCAATTCCGGTCCGCAGCGCCGAAGCCAGTCCCAGCTCGTCTATCTCGGTGGCCAGCACCCAACCCTCGCCAAACTGACAAACACTGCTTAGCTTGTTGAGCATATCCTGCCTTTGCTTTTTGGATAAAAGTTTGGAGTCGCGAAGCCCGGCAGGTAATTCGCCTGTTGCTCTAGCCGCTACCACCAGTAGTGGCCCGGCCCAGCAGCCCCGCCCGACTTCGTCTACCCCAATCATGCCAAAAGTATGGCATTTGCCTAGCGTGCCTGTCTAGTGAGACTGCTTTTAATTTTTAAATTTTAAGCTTTGGGTGCTTCGGTAGCTTTTTCTTCGTGTTTGGCCAAAGCCGCTTGGGCTTTAGCCTCGTCGGCGGCCTCTTCTTTGGCCCTTTCTTCGGCATCAGCGTCGTGAGTTTCCAGCTGTTGCTCGTGAATCTTGGCTTCTTCGGCTTCGGCCTGCTCATCGTGAATGGCATTGACCGCGTCCTTATCAAAATCTACACCAGAAAGACGAGCGCTTTTTCCGGTTAGGTTACGCATATAACTGAGGTAGTTGCGGCGAACTTTGCTGCGGCGCACGACCTCCACTTTTAGCACGTTTGGCGAATGTATAAGGTAGGTTTTCTCAACACCGATACCGCTGGCTATGCGGCGAACGGTGAATGTCTGGGTCAGGCTGCCGCGGCGCGATTGCTTAATAACTAGTCCTTCAAAAATCTGGATGCGCTCTTTGCCGCCCTCAACGATTTTTTGATGAACTTTAACGGTATCGCCGCTTCTAACGGGTACAACGGCCTTTTTCATGTACTTGGCCTGAATTTTTTGAGACACGCTTTCCATAAGTCCGAATAATTTTAGCGCATAACACCTTAAAATGCAACTCTATAGACTTCCTCTATAGTGGTTAAGCCGGCAATGGCTTTTAGTACCCCGTCTTGCAGCATAGTTCTCATTCCGCCCTCTATGGCTTTAGCCCGCAGCATGTCGGTCGTAACCTCGTTGGCTGGCAGGCGCAGCAGCTGCTGGACGGCCGGTGTCATCTGCAGCTGTTCGCGGATAGCTATCTGCCCGGAGTAGCCGAATGGATTGGCGGCTGATGCGGCCGGCTTATATAAAGTTACCTGACTTAAGTCGGGCTTTGGCACGTTTGACGGCAAGCTATCAATAACGGTTTGAAGTTTAGATTTTAAGTCGTTGTCGGGCTTATAGGGCTGCTTACTGCTGTCGTCCAGGCGGCGCACCAGCCTTTGGGCCATAATCAACCGAATAGCGCTGGCAAATAGCGGGTTAATACCGACCATGTCTTGCATTCTGGTCAGGGCTGCGGGGGCCGTATCGGCGTGGAAGGTGCTGAGCACCAAATGGCCGGTAAGGGCGCCTTGCAAAGAAGTTTTGGCGGTATCGGGGTCGCGAATTTCGCCGACCATGACAACGTCGGGATCCAGCCGCAAAACAGCCCGCAGCTTTTCGGCAAAACCCTGCCCCTGCAGCTGGCCTTCCACCGGAATCTGTACTACGCCGGGCAAATTATATTCTACCGGGTCTTCCAATGTTATAATTTTGCGCTCCGGAGTGTTGAGGGTATTGATGATTGAGTACAGGGTTGTGGTTTTGCCGGAGCCGGTTGGCCCGACCACCAGCACCATACCGGTAGGGTGGGCGATGATGTCTTGCAAAACAGTCTGCTCGGACTCGTCCAGGCCCAGATTTTCCAGTTTGAAGAACTCCAATTTAAGATTAAATAGGCGCATTACAATGTCCATGCCGTAAACCGTCGGGACGGTCTCAACACGCAGATTCAAAATGACGTTTTCGCCGGTAGCCAGCGTATAACTGCTACTGATGTGGCCAGTCTGGGCGTCGGTGGCGTCGGTGGATACATCGGCCTCGCTGGCGACTACGGATTTTAAGTGCTGATATTTCTCCCTGCTTATTTCAGCAACTGGGTGCAGTACGCCGTCAACTCTAAAACGTACCCTAATATTGTCCTTTTGATTTTCCAGATGTATGTCGCTGGCTTTAAGCTGATAGGCCTGCTGC
Source organism: Binatia bacterium (assembly GCA_035542755.1). Lineage (GTDB taxonomy): Bacteria > Patescibacteriota > Saccharimonadia > Saccharimonadales > UBA10212 > RYN-425. The sequence goes on from DATKKU010000043.1 coordinate 5,323, forward strand.
ACCAGATAGGCCAGCATGTCGTCGGGCCGGACTTTTTCCAATGTAGCGCTGACTTCGTCCAAAAGTTTGTGGGTCTTAGTAGCCGCGGGCGCAATGTCTATGTCCTGATATTCAACTTTTTTGGGCGGGTCATAAAGCTTCATATACTCGCGGTAGCCGGCGTCCGAAATTATTGAAAAACTAATTATCTGGTCGGTAAAACGACTGCGAAGACTATTGAGGGTCTGCTGAGAAGTTGTGGTGGTAATCCCAAAAGTAATGTTATGAGCATCAACAGAAAGCGGCACAATCTTTAGAGTGTATAGCTCGGGCAGGCTCAAAATATCCTTGAACATTTTCTTTGGCAGCACCGTGGTGTCGGTGTAATTAAAACCCAGCAACGCCGCCCGGCGTTGGGTTGACTGCTCCTCTTTTTGTCGTGCAGCATCCATTGACTTTTAGTATAGAGCATAAGCGGCATCTTGCGCTAAAAGACACATAAGGCGCTTGCGGCCCGATGGCCGAAAACTATAAGCTAAGACACATATGCAAAAGCTGATACTAATCGCCCATAATGTTCGTTCGGCTCATAACGTCGGCAGCCTGTTGCGCAGCGCCGATGGCTTTGGGCTGCAAAAAGTCTATTTTACCGGCTATACGCCCTACCCCGCAGCTAAAAACGATTCCCGGCTACCGCACCTGGCAGCCAAACTGGAGCATCAAATCTCTAAAACAGCGCTTGGTGCTCAAAATAGCATTGCTTGGGCCCATCAGCCCGATATATATAAACTCATTGATAAACTGCGAAGCCGAGGCTATTTAATCGCCGCTTTAGAGCAATCCAAGACGGCTCAGGCGCTTCCGGACTTTTACTCCGGCAGTGACTTGGCCTTAATAGTCGGCCGAGAGGTAGAGGGCATTGAGCCAGAAGTCCTGCAAGCCGTTGATACAATCCTAGAAATACCAATGCTGGGCAAAAAAGAGTCACTAAATGTCGCCAGCGCTGCAGCCGCGGCGCTTTATCAATTACGCTTTGGGCTCAAGAGGTAGTAGACAATAAGGGTCGCTCAGATATAAAATAAGGCTGTACATGACCGCAAAAATAAAAACTCATCATCATAGCTCAGGCTATCGGCACAAACCGCGGGGCGTCAGTAACCGTGCCTTTGAGAAAGTCTACTGGCCTTATATACCGATGCTTCTAGTTGCCGGGGCGCTGCTAGCGCTCACCGCCCGAGCCGGCGTGCTGACATCAATGATTGACCATCCAACGAAGCGGGTTTTAGCCTATGCCACCAGCATGAGCTCTAACGAACTACTGAGCGACACCAACCAGGACAGGCAGACAAACAATGTTGCCGGGCTAAAGCTTAATAGCGAGCTTGCCAAAGCGGCTCAGGCCAAAGCCAATGATATGGCGGCCCGCGACTACTGGAGCCACAACACACCCGATGGTAACCCGCCGTGGGTGTTTGTTAGCGCCCAGAATTATCAATACCAAAAAATCGGCGAGAACCTAGCCACTGGTTTTAGTAATTCGCTGGCGACTATCAACGGCTGGATGGCCAGTCCCGAACACCGCGAGAACATGTTGGACCCAGCCTATAGCGAGGTTGGTTTTGGCTATGCCAATATCCCTAATTATGCCGCCATCGGCGGCGGACCGATGACAATTGTAGTAGCCTTTTACGGAGAACCGGAAGCACTAGCCACAGCTATTACCACCTCTCCGGCGAGTCCGTTAAGTTCTAATTCCTCTAGCTTGTCGGCTCAAACCAAGCAAACAAGCCGGGCGCAACTGGCATTTGCCGGCTCGCCGATAGGCAGTTTTGCTACACTGGCTGCGTTCGGGGCTATGGTTTTAGTACTTGGCATTTGGATAGGCCGCCACGCCCTGGCCTTTCGGAGAGCGCTGGCCGGCGGTGAAAAATATATACTGACACACCCACTATTTGACGTTGGCTTGCTGCTTATCGGGCTGGCGCTGTTTGCCCTCACTAAGACCGCTGGCTTGATTCAGTAACAAATATCTGCCAGGGAAAGGTAGTAGCCACGGTTCGCCTAGGCGAATTCGGATTTATTCCGAAAGTGGCGTTGAAGGAAAACCGCTAGGTTGTCCTTCAAAAGCGTCAGCGCACGACCACGTTGGTTGAACCAAAAATTCCGGCTAGCTCGCGGATGCTTTCTTCGCTGATAGAAATTGTCTGCGGCAACCTAATTGCTTGTTTATTGCTGCTCGGTCCGGTTACCAAGACCACCTCGTTGTCGCCCTCATAACCATCCAGCTTGTCTTTCAAACTCATCAGCAGTGGTTGATTAGAACTGTCTTCTAAGCGTATGTAAATTTTTGGCGGGGCGTTTGGTTTGATTGGCTGGCGGTTTGGTACTTTGGCAAAACTAGCGACAGCCGGCTTGCCCGACGAGCGGTAGTTTTTGGCTTCGTCTATTGAAATACTTCTGGCCTGCTCAATAATTACATTCATCCCCCGCCCGCGGCTGGTGTCTAGTTTACCGCCAACCATCACTATCTGGTCTCGTACCCATAGTTCTGCGGTCTTCTCAAACGTTCCGGGAAAAACTACGGCCTCAATTTCGCCGGATGTGTCGGCTAACTTGATAAAGGCCATCTTGCTTCCGTTTTTGGTCGTAACTTCTCTGATGTCCTGAATTGCCCCGCCTATACTAACCGAAAAGCCGTCTATTGATTCATTGAGTTCAGAAATCGGCGTGCATTTTTCGGACAAAATCAGCTCGTAGTCCTGCAGCGGGTGCTGACTTAGATAAAGTCCCAGAAGTTCTCTTTCCCAATTAAGCTGCATGGACTTATCAAATTCTTCGCCCCCTGGCTCCAGAATAAGCCTGGAGGCAGTTATGTCGGTACTGTCGCCAAATAAGTCTACCTGGCCAGACAGCGCCGACTTGTGATATGAAGAGGCAAAACGGCTAATTAAATCTATGTTGGCAAGTAGGCTGCCGCGCTCGCCAAAATCGTCCAGCGCGCCGGCTTTGATTAAACTTTCCAGGGCCTTTCTGTTAACAATCCTGGGGTCTATGTTTTTGCAAAAATCTTCCAGGCTTTTTATCTTGCCATCGCATTTTTCGCGGGCCTTTAGTATTTCTTCAACCGCACCGTGACCAACATTTTTGATGGCATCCATGCCAAAACGTATTGTTTTTTTGCCGGGAACAACGGCGAATTCGTGAAAAGACTCGTTGACGTTGGGCGGCAAAACTTCAATGCCCATATGTTTGCACTCATTAATCTCTATAGCTAGCCGGTCAATGTTGTCGTAGTCGCTAGTCATGAGCGCTGCCATAAATGCCACCGGGTAATTGGCCTTTAGATAGGCGGTCTGGTAGGCTATCAGCCCGTAGCAAGCGGAGTGCACTTTGTTAAAGCAGTAGGCGGCGAACTCTTCTAGTTGTGTCCAAAATTTTTCCATGAGCCGGCGGTCGGCGCCGGAGGTTTTGATACCGCCCTCAATAAACTCGCTCTTTAGCTTAGCCATGACTTCCGGAATTTTTTTGGCGATGCCCTTGCGCAGCGTGTCGGCTTGACCGCCGCTGAATCCACAAAGGTCTTTGCTAATCTGCATGACTTGCTCTTGGTAAACAATCACGCCGTAGGTTGTCTCCAGCGCCGGCTGCATAGCTGGGTGCAGGTACTCAATTTTTTTAGCGCCGTGTTTGCGGGCAATAAAATCGTCAATCCACTGCATCGGGCCGGGGCGATATAACGCAACCATGGCGATAATGTCTTCAAAGACTGTCGGCTTTAGTTCTTTTAGATACCGCCGCATACCGGCCGACTCCAGCTGAAAGACGCCGGTTGTTTCGCCGTCTTGGAGCAGCTTAAAAGTCTTGGCATCGTCTAGTGGGATATCATCTATTTTAACCTCGGTGTCATATACTTTTTTTATAATTCTAAGGGTGTTTTTGATGGTCGTTAAGTTGGATAGCCCCAAAAAGTCCATCTTTAGCAGTCCCAACTCTTCTACGGGAACCATTGAGTACTGAGTCGCCGTCACGCCCTTTTGGGCGACTTCCAGCGGCGCGTACTTAACCAGCTCATCCGGCGCAATCACCACACCGGCAGCATGTACGCCGTGACTTCTGATAGTGCCTTCCAGTTTTGTGGCAAGGTCAAAGACACGAGCCGACTGCCGATTAGTAGCATTTTCCGTCCGAAGTTCCGAGACAACTTTTAAGGATTTAGCCAGCGGCGTATGCCTGCCTTGAATGGGCGGCGGAATCATTTTGGCCAGCCTGTCGGCTTCGGCATAAGGTACCTGCAGCACCCGGGCCACGTCACGTACCGAGTTGCGCGCTGCCATACGGCCAAAGGTCACAATATTGGCAACTTGGTCTTTGCCGTATTTTTCAATGCAGTAATTAATTACCTCGTCACGGCGGTCATCCTGAATATCAATATCCATATCTGGCATGCTAATGCGGTCGGGGTTCAAAAAGCGCTCAAATAGAAGGTCGTATTTAAGCGGGTCAATCTCGGTGATTCTCGTGGCGTAGGCCAGGATTGAACTAGCCGCGCTGCCCCGCCCTGGTCCAAAAACAATCCCCCTATCTTTACCCCAGTTAATAAAGTCCTGAACAATCAAAAAATAGCCGTTAAAACCCATGCGGTCAACAACTTCCAACTCATAAGTTGCCCGGTCTTTAATTTCTTTACTCAAGATTTTTTTGGCCTCGGCATTTGATAACTTTCTGGCCGATGGACGCGGTTTGTCGCTGTAGCGCCAGGCCAACCCCTGCCAGACCATTTTTTCCAAGAGGCTCTTTTCTGTTTCGCCGTGCGGCACTGGAAATTTTGGAATCAATATTTTGCCAAGCTCAATTTTTAAGTCGCAGCGCTCGGCAATTTGCTTAGTGTTGGTAATTAGCTCCGGGTGGTCCGCGCCCCAGCGAGCGATTATATCTTCAGGGTCGGCAACGTGCAGTTCAAATTGTTTTAGGCTAAAGCGATTTTCGTCTGACAAGAAAGCGCCGGTCTGGACACATAGTAAAATCTCATGAGCCTCTTGGTCGGCGTGATTTAAATAATGCGCGTCACAGGTAACAACTGCCGGAATTTTTAGTTCGTCGGCAATTTTTAGCAGCTGTTCGTTGACCTTGGTCTGCTCGTCCCAAGCGGTAGGGTGTTTTGGATGGCCGTGGTCTTGGAGCTCTATATAGTATCTGTCACCAAAGGTTTGTTTGTACCACTGCGCGGTTTTTTTAGCGAGCTCATACTGGCCCTGGCGCAAGCAGTCGCTGACCTCGCCGCCAATGCAGCCGGATAGAACAATTAGTCCCTCGCCGTATTGCTTGAGCAGTTTCTTGTCAATTCTGGGGCGGTAATAAAAGCCTTCCAAATTAGCCACCGTCGCCAGTCTCATCAAGTTTTGATAACCCTTAAAATCCATGGCCAAGATGGTCAGGTGGTAATTGTTGCGGTCGTGCTCCGGCTCTTTATCGGTATGGTCTCGGCTGGCAACATATGCCTCCATGCCAATTAACGGTTTAATGCCCGCAGCGTTGGCCTGCTCATAAAATTCAATGGCGCCGCTCATCGTGCCGTGGTCAGTAATAGCGACCGAGTTCATGCCCATTTCTTTGACGCGCTTAATAAGCGCCGGCACTTTTGTTAGCCCGTCTAGTAGGCTGTACTGCGTATGATTATGCAGGTGCACATAATCCGAGCTCTTTAACGCAGAGGCCTGCTTGCTAGCAGAGCTATCAACTCCGCCTCCGCTTCTAGCCGTTTTGCGGCGTTGCTGGCTGCGGTTCTCACTTATCGTATCACTCATACGATTCGCTCCGATTCTAGCCAGCGCCTTGCACTCCGGCTAGCTAAATAGCTCAGATACTCTTCTGGTGTTAATTTTGCCCCCGAGTTCATTAACTACATTATAAGATAAAGCCGACGCTACTACGGCCTTAAAAAACTCTTTTACAACGGCGTGGTCTAATTTTTTAAAAACTTACTAAGGTTTTTGGCGGCTTGTCTGGCCTGTTTGACGGCGCGGTTAAGTTCGGGGTTGTCGGCCTCACCAGCCTTTACAGCCTTAAGCACCTGGGTGGCTTTATTCTGAGCATCTTTGGCGGTAATCATGGCTTCGTTAAATTCTTCCCGAGCTTTAGCGTTCAGCGATACCGACTTGGCCTTTGCGGCTTTCATAACATCGTCAAGCTCGTGTAAAGCCACTGTCAGTTGTCGCTCGGCTGCCAGTTTTGCATCAACGGCTTTGTTGGCAATGTCTTGTCTGGTTTCCTTACCGGCTTTTGGAGCGGTCAAGACACCGGCCACATAACCGGCTATTCCGGCAACGGTAGCACTAATTGCTACGTAGCGGCGGGTGTTGGACTTTTTTCTGCGCATCATTATTTTTTTCGGCCTTTCATTTTACTGGCTTGGTCCACGATGTTGCTAACAATTTTGAGAAACGCCAGCGGCGAAGCCGAGCGCTCAATGGTGCTGGCGGCTGACTCAACCGACTCAACAGCGCTTTCAACGTGGTCGCCAATGCGCCTAGCCTGCTTAATAAGTTTGATAAGGTAGGCCGCACCAACGATAGCAAATATCAAAAAGATAGTTAGTGTGATGCTTAGTATGATTACGAGCACTTGTGCCCAGGTTTCTGTATCCATAAGCCAAGTATAAACCTAAACTCGCAAGGAACGCAAATAAGCGCTGAAGTCTTCGCCCAGCTCTGGATGACTCAGTCCAAAATCAACTACAGTCTTTAAATACTCCAACTTATTGCCGGTGTCGTGAAATTTGCCCCCGACAATCTCGCAGGCATAAATCGGCACGCCGGCGTCCATAGCCTTTTGCATGGCGGGCTGCATGATAAACTCTTCACCCTCCTGCAGATGCTCTCTCAGCTCCTCTATATGGGAAATGATTTCCGGCGTGAATAAATAGCCGCTGACACTGGCTAAATCGGATGGCGCGGCGTCCTTACCGGGCTTTTCTACAATGGCATTCATTTTAATCAGTCCGGGCTCTTGCTCGTCTCCGCCCACAATTCCGTATCTGGAATAATCCTGCTCATCAGTCACTTTTATGCAAGAAATTACCGAGCCGCCGAGTTGGTTATAGCGCTCAATCATCTGCTTAAAACTGCTGGGTTCAGAGCTAATAAAGTCGTCGCTAAAGGTAAAGATAAACGGTTCGTCGCCAATTAAATGCGCGGCGTTTAGGATGGGTGTAGCGTTGCCGTACGGTCCTTTTTGGCGGATATAAATGAAATTGGCCATTTCCGATATTTTTTCAACTTGCCGCAAAAGCTCATTTTTACCGTTGTCTTTCAGGTTCTTCTTCAGGTCACCACTTATGGCGTCAAAATGGTCCTCAATAGACCGTTTGTGATAGCCCGTAACTATGACTATGTCTTTTATGCCGGCATCAACCAGCTCTTCCACCACATATTGGATAATTGGTTTATCAACCAGTGGCATCATTTCCTTGGGCATGGCCTTGGTTTGAGGTAAAAATCTAGTGCCAAAACCGGCGGCGGCAATTACGGCTTTTGTTACTGGTTTTTGCTTGTTCACGTCTAAACTCCTAGCTGTTTTTTAATAATTTCTTGAGCCATCTGCGGGTTAGCCTTGCCTTTGCTTTTAGCCATAACCTGGCCAACCAAAAAGCCAATGGCTTTTGCTTCGCCTTTTTTGACGTCTTCGGCAGCCTTGGTATTTTCGGCCAGGACTTCGGCCACAATTTTTTCAATCTCGCCCTGATCTGAGACCTGTAATAGATTCCCTGACTTGGCCAACTCTTCGGGAGCTACATTAGATTTTATGGAACTTACAAGAAGTTCCTTGGCTGCTGTAGAGCTAAGTAGATTTTCTGACAGCATTCCTGAAATCGTCGTGTAATACTGACTAGCCGCTTGTCCTAGTGCTTGCTCACGCGTAATCAGGCCGCTGGCTGTGGCATTTTGGATTGGGCCGGTTAGCCAATTCGCGGTATCTTGAGCAGCTTTTTGTTGATTTTTATCGAGCTTTTCCAGAATAATTTCAGCGGCTTCCTTATCCTCTATAAGATACTCGGTCTGCGCTGGGCTAATGCCTGACTGAAGGAGTTTCTGACGAACGCTTGTAGGTAGATTAACCACATTGGTGGATATGCTTTTCATAAATTCTTCATCAAGCTCAACTGGTGGGACATCCGGTTCGGGCATGTAGCGGTAGTCTTCGGCCTCCTCTTTGCTTCTTTGGCTAGTGCTTTTTTGGTTGGCCTCGTCCCAACCGCGGGTCTCTTGCACAACTGCTTCGCCCTTTTCTAGCAGCTCAATTTGACGTGCAATTTCATAATTCACAGCCGCCTCTACGCTTCTAAAGCTGTTTAGGTTTTTAATTTCCGAGCGTGTTCCCAACTTGCCCTGCTCGGCGCTAACGCTGACGTTAACATCAAATCGGACATGGCCATGGTACAAATCGCCCTCGGTCACATCAGCATATTTCATGGTTAGCCAAAGTTCGCGGGCGTAGGCTTTAGCTTCGGCGGCGCTATTCAGCTCTGGCTTACTGACAATTTCCAGCAGCGGCGTGCCAGCCCGGTTTAAATCAACTAGTGAGTAGTCGGCGCCTTCAGGGTGGGTATTTTTACCGGCGTCTTCCTCTAAATTAGCCCTCTCAATATTTATTTTCTTGGGCTGACCATCCACGACAATTTCTATGTAGCCACCTTTGATAATTGGGTCTTCCAGCTGAGTAATTTGGTAACCCTTGGGCAAATCTGGATAAAAATAGTGCTTGCGCTCAAAGCGGCTAAACTTTTGCGGCTCGGTATTAAGGGCAAGTGCGGCGCGTGCCGACAGTTCTATGGCGCCACGGTTGAGTACCGGCAGGGCGCCCGGCATGCCAACACAAATGTGGCTAATAAGTGTGTTGGGCGCGGCTTTGCGGGCATCGTTGCCAACGCCAGCAAACAGTTTTGTTTTGGTCTTAAGCTGCACATGGCACTCAATACCTATAGTTGGTTTGTACTTTGTCTTAACTTGCTGCGTAAGTGCCATCTTATAAAGCCCCCAGGTCTTGCAATGCTTTTTTAAAGCCGGCTAAAGCGTTCTGCGCCTCGTTTTTTTTCAGCTTTACATTTGGTTCGTGAACTAGGCGGTTGCGCAGCTTGTGAGCGTACCAAACGCCGTCGTTATCAGATATTGAGCGTTGGGCAGAGACCAGCCTTTCGCCCATAGTTTTGCCGCGAAAATGCTTTTTCTTCAAGGCCTCGTCCAAAAGTTTATCGGCGTCAATTACAGCCAGTATCATGCCCTCCGGACTCTTTACTCGGGCAAGCAACTCGTACCATTTATCGTAAAAGTAATCTTTGTCTAAGCTCTTAGCGCTACGCAGGTGCCACTTTGCGCCAAACCGGCTGACGCTAAGCAAGACCACAATTCCAAAGACAACAGCGACTATTAGAAAAATTGTTATCATCTAACCAAGCTCCTCAAAAGCTCTCGCTGCAGCCAGCAGTTGACGGTCGTTGCCGTAACCAGCGATTATTTGGAGTCCCACCGGCAGTCCATCGGCTTCGCCGGCCGGAACGCTGATTGCCGGGTTGCCGGAGATATTGGCAGCAACTGTCATAATGTCGGTTAGATACATGGCCAGCGGGTCGGTAGTTTTTTCTCCAATTTTAAAGGCTGTAGTCGGCGACACGGGCCCGACTAAAAGGTCGTGCTCTTTGAAGGCTTGAGCAAACTCGTTAATAATCTTGGTGCGCACCGTCTGGGCCTTTTTGTAATAGGCGTCGTAGTAGCCGCTACTAAGTACGTGCGCGCCAATCATAATGCGGCGTTTGGCTTCGGCGCCAAAGCCCTTTTCTCTTGATAGCTCGTAGCTTTCTTCCAAGCTCGTAGCCGAACTGTCGCTATAGCCATAGCGCTGACCGTCGTAGCGGCTTAGGTTGCTGCTAACTTCTGCCGGGCAAATTATGTAGTAAATAGCCAAAGCTAGCGGCAGACTTGGCAGGCTGACTTCGCTAACCTCAGCACCGGCCGATTTTAGCTTGTCCACCGCTGCTTCAACTTGTGAGCGCACGCCAGCTTCCAGGCCTTCGCTAAAATACTCTTTAATTAAACCGACCTTTTTGCCCTTTAGATCATACGTCAAATCTGTGTATGCAGTTTTGTCTCTCTCAATAGTCGTAGAGTCCAAACTATCGCGGCCGCTCATCACGTCCAGTACCAGTGCGGCATCTTCTACGCTGCGCGCCAAAGGGCCAATGACGTCAGTACTACTGGCCATAGCTATCACTCCGCTGCGGCTAACCAGACCGTAGCTTGGTTTATAGCCAACAACCCCGCAAAAGCTAGCCGGCAAACGTATTGAGCCACCGGTGTCGGTACCGAGTGCAAACGGCACAATTTGAAGCGCCACGCTTGCCGCTGAGCCGCCAGAACTGCCGCCCGGAACCCTGGTTTTATCGCGCGGGTTTTTGGTGACAAAAAAATCGCTGTTTTCGGTGCTGCTTCCGTGAGCAAAGGCATCCAGATTGGATTTGGCAATGCAAATTGCGCCCTCGGCCTCCAGCCGGTTAATGGCCGTCGCCTGATAAACGGCCTCAAACGGTTTTAATATATTGCTGGCTGCCGTAGTCTTGCCCGACAGTGTTAAAAAATTATCTTTGGCGATAAAAGGTACGCCGGCCAGCCGGCCAACTTTTTTGCCTGCCTTAACATCAGTGTCAATTTTGTCGGCCAAATCTAGGGCTCGCTGACGATTAAATGAAATTATGGCGTCAAATTCTGTCTTGGATTCGGCCAGCGATAGCGCGTCTTCTACTAATTGCACGGCCGAGGCTTCCCCCTTTTGAACGCGCGAAGCAATGTCTGATATCAAAGGCTGGCTCATGAGTTTATAAGACCCTTTTTACTTTGAACTGATTATCAGTGACCGCCGGAGCATTTTTAAGAAGTTCTTCGGGGCTTACTCCGTAGTCTATCGGCTCGTCGTCGCGCATCACGCTTTTAAGCCTTGTAACTTGGTAGGTTGGGCTCAGTCCGTCGGTGTCTACTTTATCAAGCTGCTCCACGTAATCGAGAATACTGGAAAGCTCGGTTCTAAACTTTTCTATTTCGTCGTCGGTTAGCCTTAACTTGCTCAATTGAGCCAATTTTAAAACATCATCCCTGGAAAGCTTGCTCATGATTTAGGCCTAATTATAGCAATGTTTAATCTGTTGTCCCAGCGCTAAAGTGCTACATTTTACTTTTGATTTCGCTTATCAGGTCACGTAGGTCGGCGGCTTTTTCAAATTCTAAGTTGGCGGCGGCTAAATCCATCTGAGAGGTTAGGTCTTTTATTAGGTGCTTGTACTCGTCTTTGGGAATTTTGCGCAGGTCCAGCTTGGGCTTGTCTTCTTTTTCTACCGAGCGCGGCAGCATCTCGCCAACTGCCCGGCTGATACTGGTCGGCGTTATGCCGTGCTTTTTGTTGTAAGCCTCTTGAAGTTTGCGCCGCCTGGTGGTCTCGTCAATGGTGCGCTGCATGCTGCCGGTTACGTGGTCGGCATACATAATAACTCGGCCTTCGTGGTGGCGAGCCGCCCGGCCAACCGTCTGAATTAAGGCCTGCTCACTGCGCAAAAAACCTTCTTTATCGGCGTCTAAAATTGCTACCAGGCTGACTTCCGGCAAGTCCAAGCCTTCGCGCAGCAAGTTTATACCCACCAGTACGTCGTAAACACCAAGCCGCAAATCCCTTAAGATATCCGTACGGTCTAGGGTGTCTATCTCGCTATGGATGTAGGCAACTTTTATATTGAGGTCCTTGAGATACTCGCTCAAATCCTCGCTCATTCGCTTAGTAAGAGTTGTTACCAGTACGCGCTGACCTTTTTCGGTCGTGGTTCGGATTTCGGCTATCAAATCGTCAATTTGACCTTCAATTGGCCTGACCTCAATTATTGGGTCCAGCAGGCCGGTTGGTCGGATGAGCTGCTGAACCGGCTCCGGGCTACGACTAAGTTCAAACTCCGCCGGCGTAGCCGAAACGTAAATTACTTTATTAACGTGCCGCTCAAACTCGGTAAAAGTTAACGGCCGGTTATCCAGTGCTGATGGCAAGCGAAAGCCGTGCTCTACCAGCACTTCTTTTCGCGAGCGGTCGCCGTGGTACATACCGCGGACCTGAGGGATACTCATGTGCGACTCATCAATAAACATCATGTAGTCGTCTGGAAAATAATCTAGCAGCGTGGCTGGTTGCTCGCCCTCTTCGCGGTTAGTCAGATAGCGACTATAGTTTTCTATGCCCTTCACGAAGCCGGTCTGCTCCAGCATTTCAACGTCAAACTTAACGCGCTGCTCTAGGCGTTGAGCCTCCAGCAGTTTGCCGTGTTTTTTAAAATACGTCAGACGCTCCGCCGTCTCTTCCTGAATTTTTATAAGCGCCCGCTGCAACTTTTCATTGGGCGTAACGTAGTGGCTGCCGGGAAAAATTGTTTTTTCTTTTAGCTCGTGTTCTATCTCGCCGGTTAGCGGGTTAATCTGAGTTATCCGCTCTAGCTGGTCGCCAAAAAACTGCACGCGGTAGGCAGCCTCTTCGCCGGCCGGAAAAATGTCTACCACGTCGCCGCGGACCCGGAAGGTACTGCGGTGAAAGTCAACGTCGTTGCGGCGATACTGGATATCGGTCAGCAGTCGCAGCAGTTTGTCGCGCAGGCGACGTTCGCCAGTTTTAAGTTTAATGGCCATGTTGCCATAATCTTCTACCGAGCCAATGCCGTAGATGCAAGATACACTAGCCACAATAATCACGTCTTTTCTGGATAATAGTGCTGACGTGGCGGCGTGGCGCAGGCGGTCAATCTCCTCATTGATGTCGCTGTCCTTTTCTATATAGGTATCACTTCTGGGAATGTAGGCCTCCGGCTGGTAATAATCAAAGTAGCTGACAAAATAGTGCACAGCATTGTCTGGGAAAAACATTCTGAACTCGTTATAAAGCTGAGCGGCTAAGGTCTTGTTATGACTCAAAACCAGTGTGGGCTTTTGGATGTTTTGGATAATGTTGGCCATTGTAAAAGTCTTGCCGCTGCCGGTTACACCCAGCAGCACCTGCTCATTTTCGCCCTTTTGCAGGCCGTCGGTCAGTTTAGAGATAGCCGACGGCTGGTCGCCCTGGGGCTGATAGTCACTCTTAAGATGGAATTTAGCCATCTTCTAATTGTAGCAATTCTGCTACTGAGGCGACTGCGTAGGGTTGATAAATCTTTTGCCGTCTTTAGTAATGCAAACTTCCGGGAAACTTTGCTCGGTTATACTGCCGGCTGTCTTCTGACAATCAGCATAGGTGCTTACTGTTTTGTTATTGTGCCATAGATAGTAGCCAACGACGCAAAGGGTAACAATGATAATCAACACTAGCAGACTCTTTGCTAGCGTAAAGCTTTTTTGGATATTTTTCATAAGCTGAAGCTACCTTTAAGGCTGGCCAAGCACAAACGATTTAACTCTCGTAGATTCGGTGGTGGGGCTCGTTGATTGCATTTAGCATTTCGGTGAGTTTGTGAACCAGCGAGTCGGCGTCGGTATCAAAAATGGCCAGGCCGCGGTGGGCGTTGGGTAGAATCTCCAGCAGTTTCATTATTTCCTCGCTTATTCCGCCGGCGCCCTGCAAAAAACCAATCGGCGTTTTTGTTTCCATGGCGATGGTAAACTCATGCAGCGTACCCATCCGGCCGCCAATACTAACAACCGCGTCGGAGGAATTGATTAGCAGGGCGTCGCGCCCAACGTAGTGGAGCCCGGAAAATAAAATTGTGTCGTAGGCCTTGGTCGGCAGGCGATATTTAATAACGTGTTCTACTTTAGTAGCTGCCGGACTAATGCCCAGGCTCATCCTGCCGCCGGCTTGCTTATAGCCTTCGGCCGCGTAGTTGGGCAGGCCGGTGGTAGCGCCGGTCATTAGGCTATGGCCAGCTTTAGCAATGGCCGCCCCGGCAGCCAGTGCCAGTTCCCGACCCTCCTCTACGCTATCGCCTTTGGCCGCACCCGAAACACAGAATTGATACATTCCCACCTCTTTAGATTAGTTCGCTGGACAAGTCCCCGGCTACACTGTCGTCGGTAGCAACTTCTAGTGCTAATTTATCATTAAATTGCCCGGCCATATAGTCTTTCACGCCGGCGTGGGCCGCGTACCTGTTCAAAAGTTCGGTTTTTAGCTGGGAGACGGCGTTGGTCAAAGAAGCATGTTGATAGGCCAGTCCATTTTGCAGCGAGCTCAAGTTATCGGCCAGGTTCAGAGACACCGGCTCAGAATTAAGGTGCATAAGATGGGCTGCATCCTTCCACCAATGCAGCGCCGGGTGAATGCGGGCCAGCCGTTGAAGTGGAGTCTGCTGGTTAGCAAAAACTCCCCAGACGTTATGCCAGTCAAATAATGACTCCTCCGTTAAAAATGACTGGTGGCTGTCGCTGCCATAAAGACTGGCGGCCAGTTTGCCAAAGTTGCTCTGAAACTGGTGCTTAGACAGATAAAAACTATCAACCTCAATAATCTCGGCAGCCTGAAGAACCTGCAGTACGCTGGCCAGACTTTGTTTACTGGTAATTTCTTTAACCGGCCAGACCAGTACCGCGCCGATCAGCGGACCGTAGCTTATGGGACGAGCGGGCAAAGCAACTTTAGCCCAACGCTTTGAGCTTAAAGCCAGGTACTGTAACGGCCGTCTTTCAAAATCAGCTGCTGATAATTTTTGCAGGCTCTTTTCAAGCGCGTTTATAAAACGCCCCGATTCAACTGCCGGTGCTCCGGCAAACAGCTTTTTTACATCTTCCCGCTTCAGCATTGACTCCAGGCTGCGGTAATTTAACTGTTTCATCAGCTTTTTGGGTGGGTTGGACCTTAGCAGGCTTTTGGCTACCGTATCTTTTATGGCAACTACTGTTGGGACCGGGCCGCAGTGGCTGGCCAACTCTACCAGGCGAGCCGTCGCCAGGTCCACACTATCAGTCGGTTTATAGTTATAGGCTTTAGCCAGATGTTCTATGTCTTGGCGCAACTTGGCCTGCAGGGCCTCGTGCAACTCCTCCGAAGTTGTGTCAGACGGGTCAAGACCAAGGCTGGCTATTTTTTTAGCAGTAGCTGCTTGCATATCGGCTAGCAAGCGCACATCTTCGCTGTTATAACCGCTTAGGCTTTCTAGCTTGTCTAGGTGTTTTGCTAAAACCACGTCGGGTTCGTTTAGTAATTTAGCTAAGTCCGACATCTTTGGTTAAAGCTTCTCCGGGTGATAATGCGCCGGCGCTTGGCGCAGATAATGCTCAATTTGTTTTTGACTGAGCAGGCCGGCCTGAGCACCAACGTACTGGACGACACTCATTGAGTTAATTGGCGCCCAAAGCAGCGCGCTCTGGACATCGGCGCCCTTTGCCAACGCTGCCACAAAAGTACTGGTAAAGGCATCACCGGCTCCGGTGCGCTCGTACGGCGGTTTGGGGTCGGGATAAATGGGCATCTTGTAACGACCGGTGCTATCGGATGCATAGGCGCCTTTGTGACCATCGCTAATCAGTAAAATTTTCGGGCCTAGAGCGTGCAGCTTATCAAACAGGTCGTTGATGTCGTCGTGATTACCACCGGAAATTAAAGCCGCCTCTTCGCGGTTGACGGCCAATACCTCGGCGCGCTTATAGAGCCGCCTTAGACGGTGAACACCCAGTTGCATTTGAAAAGTACCGGGCTGAAAAGCCAACTTGACCGGCGGGTGGGCGTCTAGCCATTCGGCAATCTGGTCGTGATAATCTTCGGCATACTTACCAACCGACGAAAAATAAACCCAGCGCGGTATATCGCTAATCCGCAGATGTGGCCACTCGTAGTCATAATCAACGCTGTTGACCAAAATTGTTCGTTCCTCTTTATACCAAAGCACATAGTGATAATGGCTAGGCTTGCCGTGGTTGATGGTTATATAGCGGGTGTCCACATCATTTTTACGGTGCGCGGCAATGATGTCGCGACCGTATTGGTCGTCGCCAACGTTAGCGACAAAACCAGTTCTAAGGCCCAGCCGGGCCATGGCTACAGCGGCGTTACCAGCATTGCCAACACCCTCTATAATTTCGGCGTGGTCAAATGGAATTTTTGTACCAAAGGGCATTTGCAGCAGCGGGCCCTTGTCGCTTTGATGAACGCTGGCTTGGTCGTCAAGCAACTTTATAAAGGCATCGGTTACAACGTCGCCCACGCTTAGCACATCCAGTTGTTTTTCAGCCATTTTTGTCTATCTTTTCATCCTGCTAAAGCTTTAGCCTAATTGTAGCATAAAAGTCATAACGCCAATCTGTATAATAGATTGACAATCTTAAG
>DATKKU010000044.1:0-11527 GCA_035542755.1 Binatia bacterium
ATATTAGCAAAGATTTAACAGATACGCAAGCCCTTAGGACTTTTTGGATTTGCCCCGGGCTATTCTTGCTCTTCTTCGCTTTGTATGTCGAGTAGTTCGGCGTCGAGATCGTGCTCTTCGCCAAACTGAGGAGCTAGGGCGTCTATCTGCATCCTGACTCTGTTGTGTTCTTCTTCAGGCAAGATGCGAGCTAAAACTTCCTCTTCCTTGTCTTCTAGACCAGCCTCGCCGCAATAGAATGTTACAGCCATCAAAACTTCAATGATTGTGGCCTGAGAGCCAAGTCCCAGAATATCTGTAGGGTCTATGTCGCTTAGCGTCATGAGGTTGCGTGTGATATCATCCGCATCCAACAGGGTTAGATTCCACATGGCGGTTTGATCAACTTCCGGATTTTGACCCTCTCTATAACTTACATGACTTCTAATTAAATTCTCGACGTTTGGAGCTAGCTGTTTACGGCCTAAGTCTTCAATAATGCGCTCAACATCAAAATCCGGCCGCCCGGCAATACCCATTAAATCCCAGCCTATACTAATGACACGCCCCTCCGGAACTTCGGTCTGGCGGCCTTCGAACTCCTCTGGATAAACATGGTATGGGATGGCAGCTGAAATAAATCCTGGCCTGTCGCTTATCAGTACTCCTGTTACCCCGCTAATATTTTGTGGGACTCCAAAAATTCTTATCATAAGGTCCTGGTCTATGTCTTGTGCTTCGAGTCTTAATAAATCGGCCGGTGAAGCAGGAATAATTTCGCCGGTGGCAGCATTATAAAGCTGAAGAAACCCATTCGGGCCTTCTTCCGGGCTGTAGTTTAAAGGCAACTCAGACATAAAACCTATAATACAACATTTATTCTATAGTATCAATATTCGGTCAAGATTTTTTGGGTCTGTTGCTGCGGTGCCGGCGGTGAGTAGATTTTTTGGGCGGTACATCTTTGCCTTTATTACCGTTTTTAGGCCTGCTGTTGCCGTTCTTGGGCTTAACAGCGGGTTTAACGGGTTTTGCAGATACGGCTAGTTTGACTTTGGCTAACCGCCCACCAATTATTGGTTGGACTTCCTTTACTCGTTCTACCATTTGGTTGAGCAGACTTTTAGTACTGTCGGATAACTTAGAATCATTGACCTGCACTAGAGCAAAGGCGTTGGTAGTGGCCTGCCAGCGCCGGCCATTGCCGCTTAGCAGCGCATATTCGGCCAGGTTAGCATCACCGGAACCCTGAATTTTGTTATAAAGCTCCAGGCTTAAATCAAAAGCCTGCTGATATTTATCCAGCGCGTTATTGGTGTGCAGCAGCCCCGAAGCCTCGTAGCCGTAGCGAGGGCTGGCCGGCTGCAGCTGAATATCACTAGCCAGTTCTAGCCCCAAAAGCTCCTCCATTACCTGGTGGTTGGTTACGAAATCAAACTGGTACTTTGCCAGGTGCAAGACCTCTGAATCGGGCTTATTGATGGCGGCTTGCAGAGTTTTTAGCTTTTGGGCGTACTTCCAGTTTTCTATCTGCTGCACAATTTGCGGTCGCGACAGGTCGGTATAGGCATAAAGGCTGTCGGCAATCAGGTCAAACTCGTTGCGGGGCGAGGCGTCTATTAGCTTTACTGGCTCAATATCGCCAACAGGCAGCAAGTCGTTAGACAGCTTATTGATGATAGAACTTATTGCTTCGGGCGCCTCACCGCCGGCGTCTGTTTGAGCAGTCTTGGCGGCATCTGGCCACTTTTGCAGCACAACACCGTGCATCTGGCTGCTAAGTTTTACCAGCTCGTCGTTGGAATCACGGGCCAGCCGAGAAAGTGTTTCGTCGGCACTGTCCTTATCTAGGCGCAGCTTGACGCTAACAATCGCCGACAGCGGCAATATAGAGCGCTGAATCTGGTCAATCTCGCCAGCCACCAGCTTTTTATCCAGTCTGGAGCCAATCAAATGGTACATCTGGGCAATCTGGTCCATAGTTGTTTTAAATTTCTTGCTAAGTTTTTTGTCCGAAAATTCGGGTGTAAAGTAGGCGCCGGCCTTGTCTGAATGCCATAGCAAGTTTATGTGTGTGCTGGGCACAATTTTTTTAAGGTGCAGGGCGGCCAGTAGACTAATAGAGGCAATCTCTACGTTCAAATGGTCAGAGCTGACTGCGGTCGGCTTGGCGCGATTTTTATCCGGTGTAGTTTGCGGCAGGTCAGATAGCTGCGGCTTGGGCAGCAAGGGGTTAACGACGTCCCAGATATTGTCAGCGATTTCTTTAATACTCAGTAGGCGGCCTAAAGGCGCGCAGTCTATAGCCTTAAAATCTCTTGGGAATAGCTGGCACAAAAGATCGTAGGTAGCCACAGACTGCTTTAGGTGGTTGATGTCGGCTTCGTGCTCGTCGTGGGTGCGAGCGGTGTATTTGCGGGCATCTTTTTGGGCGATAAGATTATAAGAAACTTCGGCCGGAACCCTCAAAAACAGGTTAAGGTCGGGCCGCGGGATGTTGAGTAGCTGAAACTCCAGGCTGTCTTCCCAGACAAAAAAGCTGCGCTTTTCTACGGGCTCGGCAAACTTAGAGCCCTGATGGGCCATATTAGAGCCAACGTATCTGTTAGATAGCACTACTTTGCCATCGTTTAGAGCCTTTCTGATATCCGGTGCGGCCTCATAGCGGTCTAGGGCATAAAATAGCGAGGCCGTGTAGGGGTTAACCTTGGCGGCCGAGCCGTACTCGCCGTTTAAATAGCGCTTCACAAAGTAGCTGGAGGTGTGGTCATAACGGGGAAAATCAAAAACTTCTACCTCGTGGCCAGCATCCTGCAGCCGCTTGTGCAGCAGCTCAAACTGAGTGCCCTTGCCAGAGCCGTCAGAGCCCTCTATGACTATAAATATGCCGCGGCGGTTTTGCATGATACTTCCATCTGGCTCATACCACCTATAGAGCCTTTAATCCCTTAATTTTAGCGGGCATAGAGCGCTTGTCTTTATAAGCCTTAGGCAGCATCATATCTGGCGTCCAGGTGCGGATAAGTATATTGAGGTCGGTGCCGGTCTGATATTTGCCGGAAAAGCCGTCGTGGCGGCCCTCGCCGTAGTTGCCGTCTACCTCTCCAGTTTCGTGAAATACAATCTGGGCAATGCGCTCGCCAACTGGCAGCAGCACAATTTCACTCTGGTTAAGGTTGTAAATTTCTAGGGTTAGGCGGTTGATGTAACCGGGGTCAATCCAGCCGGCATCAAAACACACGGCTACGCCATTACGGCCCCAGCTAGAGCGTGATTTGACCTCGCAGGCTCCAGGTGGCTTTATACCAAAAAACTCGTGTGTGTGGGCTAAAATGCGCTCTCCGGGGCGAATTGGAATGATAGGGTGGTTGGCCGGCACGCCTTTTAGCATTTTTACACCATTTTCATCGCACCACTGTTTGTGTGGCACAGCGGTCAGGGCGCCCTCAAAATATCGTTTTACATCTTGCTCGTCAAAGGGGTTATAGACCGGGTGGTCTTTGGAACGCTCGGTGCGGTAGTAGTAATAGCCCAGAGTGACGTCTAAGCTGGCGTGAGACACGTGTTTGGGGTCATACGGAGTACACAGAATATGACCACTTTTGACGGCCTCCACAATCTGTCTGTTGCTGAAAACTCCCATCAGAAAATCTAATGCCTTTCTTGTCTATATTTAGTCTAGCTAGCACTGAGCGTTCTAGCAAGCGTAGAGGTTAAAATTACACCTCTACGCGGATGCTGGGGCCCATAGAGGTAGTAACATAGACCGAGTTTAGGTAATTACCCTTTAGGCTGGATGGTTTGGCGGCCCGGACGGAAGCCATGACGGCATCAGCATTTTGCTGCAACTTGGCGGCGCCAAAGCTTACTTTGCCAATTCCCAGGTGAATGATGCCGGCTTGGTCAACGCGGTATTCTACACGGCCAGCCTTAGCTTCTTCTATAGCTTTGGCGATATCGGCAGTGACGGTGCCACTTTTAGGGTTGGGCATTAGGCCGCGCGGGCCCAGCAGGCGAGCGTATTTGCCGAGGCGGGCCATCAGGGCTGGCGGTGCAACCAGAACATCAAATTCTATCAGTTGCTTGTCCAGTGCCGCAGTAATTTCGTCAGCACCAACCAGGTCGGCACCGGCGGCTTTAGCGGCCTTAATGTCGTCGCCCTCCACAAAGGCGGCAATTCTTTGAGATTTGCCAGTCCCGGCGGGTAAGACAACGGTGTCGCGAACATTTTGGTCGGCTTGTTTGGGGTCAACGCCCAGATTGACGTGCAGCTCTACGGTGGCGTCAAACTTAGTGGTGCTAGTTTTGGTGGCTAGCTCTAGTGCCTCGGTTAGAGAATAGGTCTTATTCTTATCAATTAGTTTAACTACTTCGCGATATTTTTTACCGGCGCGCTCGGCCTTGGGGCGGGTTGGATTTTTGGCCTGAACGGGCTTTTTAGGCTTGGCAGCATCGGCGTCCGAATCTTTTTTGCGTTCCTGCTTGGCTTCTTTAGCTTCTTCTTCGGCTAGTGCTTTGGCGCTTCTTTTGCCGGCTTTTGCGGTTGTTTTAACCTCTTGCTCGGCGCCTGCCACAACTTCTGCAGCTTCCTGCTCTACTACTTCGGATTCGGATTTTAAAATCTCCTCTAACTGGGCTTTTTCCTCTGCCTTAGTTTTCTTAACTGGTTTCTTGGCTTCTGCCATAATCTTATCCTTTCGTGGTATTAGCGGCCGGGTCTCGGCCTCCCACTTTAACTTAGATGTTCAACGGTCCCATAACTTTTCTAACGCGCTCAGAGGCATTGTCCCAGGTCGTGTAAAGGTCGTGCAGGTCGTCTTCAACGCCTTCGGCACCCACTGGTATTACCTCGTGCTCGTCCAAAAAACTTCCAGCTTCATCCAAAGCGCGCCCCATTTCGGTAGCGGCGGCTTCAAAGCTGGCAATCGCGGTCTCCAGAACGGCTTGCAGAGCTTGAGCCCTTTCGGCGCGAGGCGATATAGCTTCTGGACTCATATTCAGCCTTGATTCCCGGAAATGAGTGTTATCTCGCCGGCCTCCCAAAGACTGCTCCTGGTAGGCTGAAGTGCAGGTACGGCCTCAATCTGGTAATCTTCTACTCCGCCCAGCCAGTAAGATTGGCTGTCTAACTGATTTGTAAGGGCGTTAAGTACAACTACTTTCCCTGAGTTTGGGCTACTAAATACCGTAATTACTCTTTCGTCCGCCTCAAGGCCGGGGAACTGGCGCTCTAGCAGCCTCAGCTCGCGAGATTTTTCATGACTAGGCGAGGGAACGACGTTTCCAAGTGCCGGGGGACTCATTGAACGTGGATTAAATTCTGCCGACTTGTTAGCCATATCTAGTGAACTATATTTAGTTCTGAGCCATCTTCGGGCTTGCGATGAGCCTCTCGTCTCGTTAGAAGGTCCTCGTCTGCCTCGGCAATTATGTCTAGACGGTGGATTAGCTCGTGAATCGCCGCCAGTCTGACTTCTGGATTTGATATCGCTTGGACGGCGTCCAC
Source organism: Binatia bacterium (assembly GCA_035542755.1). Lineage (GTDB taxonomy): Bacteria > Patescibacteriota > Saccharimonadia > Saccharimonadales > UBA10212 > RYN-425. The sequence goes on from DATKKU010000044.1 coordinate 5,486, forward strand.
GGATTTTTCTACGGCAATGGGCGCGTCTGTTTCATCCCTAACCTGGATACCAACCTGACGATCAGCTTCTCTAAAAGCCACTATGGCACGTATGTGCTCAAGAGCCACCGGCATCATTTCGTCATTTGGAGCATGGCGGTCTATAGCTTCTTCAAAACCAGCTCTGGCGGTCGTAGCTCTTGTGATGGCGGGCGCCAGTGTTCTATCGGCTGCCGCGTAAACAGTGTCTAGCGCAAAAGGCGCAGCTTCTTGATGTGTCATTATTCTACCTCTATTCCCATGCTGCGAGCTGTGCCCGCAACCATTTTCTTAACTGCTTCAATATCGTCGGTATTCATGTCTTCGGCTTTAGCTTCGGCAATTTCAGTCAATTGGGCTTGGCTCAGCTTTTTTTCAAGCTTCACTTTGTTGGGCTCGCCGGAGCCTTTGTCTACCTTGAGCGTCGCTAAAATAAGTTCGTCAGTTGGTGTGCCAACTACTCGCCAGTCCATGCTACGGTCGTCGTAAATCTGAATGTGGACGGTCACGCTCTGGCCCATCTTATCTTTGGTCTGCTCGTTAAACGGATTGATAAAGTCCATCATGTTGACGCCGTATTGGCCGAGAGTGCTGCCAACTGGCGGAGCAGCACTGGCTTGTCCGCCGCGAATTTTCATCTTTAGTGTTGCTGTAACTTGCTTTGCCATCTTAAACTCGCTTTACCTGTAGGCCGTCTAGCTCCACCGGAGTTTCGCGGCCAAACATATTAACCAAAACTTTCAATTTGCCCTTTTGGGCGTCAATTTCGTTAATCGCACCGTCAAAGCCCTTAAAGGGCCCGTCAACGATGTTAACAACTTCGCCAACCCGGTAGTCAAACTTGTGCTTGGGCTCTTCGCGGCCCATGCGTTTCATAATTTTGCCAATCTCGTCGGCGCTGACTGGTGTTGGCTCGGTGCCGGTACCGACAAAGCCGGTGACATTAGGTGTATTGCGGACAATGTACCAGGCGTCTTCTGATAACTTCATTTCAACCAGGACATAGCCCTGGAAAATGCGCTTTTCTACAACTTTGCGCTTGCCGTTTTTGATTTCAATCATTTTTTCTTTGGGAACTAAAACTTGAAAAATCTTATCGCCCATATCAAGAGATTCAGCTCGCTGGCGGATACTTTCGGCTACTTTTTCTTCATAGCCACTGTAGGTATGGATGGCATACCACTGTTTGGATTCGTCGTACCGTTTACTCACTTATTACCTCTTACTTTAGAATTAACTGTTTAAATATTATGTCCAGGACCTTGTCTACTCCGGCTACCAACGCTCCAAAAATGGCAGCGAAGATAAAGACTGCGAGGGTTAGACGCCAGGTTTCTAATCTTGATGGCCAAGTAACTAGCTTCAACTCCCTAAAGGAGTGAACAAAATACTTAGGCACTAACCAACCCAAGATTTTTTTTAGAAATCTGCCGACCGCGAACAGCGGTTTGGTCAAGCCGTTGCGCGGTAAACGCAGCCTCCTAAGTGGGCTGGCTACTTTGCCGGCGACCTTGCGAGCACGCCTGGGTTTGGGAGTGTCAACCTTGGCCTGGGCAGCTTCAGCACGCTGTCTGACAGTGGGTGCGGATTTTCTAATCCTTGGCTTGCGACGAGCATTAGCGGCTGCCATTTATTTTTTTCTCCCTCTTTAGGCATAATAAAAACCTACTATTTAAAGTAGGTCGCCACGTGTCAATATACCTTAAATCTATCAGATAGGCAAGAGGTTATTTAGCGCCCTTGACAACCGGCTTGTGCTGGCGTATCCATTTTTGATATTGCCGAGCCTTAGGCACGTGTTTTTTCATGTCTTCCCAAAAGTCAGCGCCGTGATTTAAGTGCTTGGTGTGGGTAAGCTCGTGAATAATAACGTAGTCGATCAGCTCCCACGGCAGCTGCATTAAGTAGTAGCTTAGGCTGATAACTTTATCGCTGGAACAACTACCCCAGCGCGAGGTTAATTTTTTTATGCGTACTTGCTTATATTTGTAGCCGTATTTTTTGGCGTAATCGCTGGTTCTACTAGGCAAAAACTTTTCGGCCTCGGCCTTTAAGGCCCGTTCTGAACCTCTGGTAGCGGCCGCCTGAACATCTGTGGTGCTGGCACCAGCTGGCACGAACACCAGCACTTGATTGCCGCTGATTCTTGAGCTCATGGTTTTGCCGGATGATTCAACTAGCTTTAGGCGGTGGCTTTTGCCAATTCTGTCGCCGCTACGGAGCTGCTTGGCCTGGGCTAGGCCTTGCTTCTCCACAATCCAGGAGCGGCGGCTTTTTGCAAAACCAAGCCCTGTTAGATATGGCACCCAAGTCGGGATGCTGACTTTTGTCTGGCCTTTGGAGTTGATGCTCAGGCGAATATTTTTGGACTGGCGCCGTTTGATAACTATGACTTCGCCAAGCCCCTCCACTTGAAAGATTTTTTGCGGCATTTTATCTAATTGAGATGTTGCGGCGAGCCATGTCCACCCGCCCACCGCGAGGAGTCGGCACTAGATTAACAAGTTCCGGCATGGCCAGGTTGCTTTGGACGTCGGAAGCGGTAGTCAGTCCCATTTGGTACAGACGGTTAACAATGGCGCCCTTCTGAGTGGAAAAAGTGTGCTTTCCACTGACCACTAAATAGTCGTCAGACTCCGGGTTCTGCATGGTGCTAAGGTGTTTTTCAAAGGCTGCCTTAGAGTAGGGCTGAGCGAACTTGTCGTCGCTGGTACGGCGGTCACGGCCTTGCAGGCGCTGCATTGAGCTGTCGGCATCAATCTGAATCCAGACCAGCAAAAAATGAGCCTTACTTTTTATGGCCAGCTCTTTGATGGCCCGCCGCTGAGCAACCCTAAAAGCGCCTCCGTCATAAGCCACGCTTACACCTGCTTTCAAAAATTCCTCGGTCATGTAGTTCATCAGATGGGTAACAACGGCATTTTCCTGAGCATCGTAGCGAGGGTTTTGGAACAACTCATTTCTAAGCCGGTCGGCATCCACGTGGGCTATATGCAGGTGCTCGGCCAAATTCCTGGCTATATATGTTTTGCCCGAACCGGGGTAGCCATAAAAGCAAATTAAAACTGGTTTGGACAAATCTACCTTATTCATCCCGTTAAAAATCCACCTCTCTGTCCATGAACTGACAGAACATAAAATTCATAATGCAAGTATTTCTAACGGGATTCATCTGTCAACTAATATATCATTCCAGATTGCTAAACATAAAGTGTTAGCGCTTTATCCTAGGAGCTGGGAGCTGCGTGGAAGGCACCAGGGCTTCGCACCTGACTATTTCAGTGCCCACGAGTTTTGTTATTTCAAGTGGCCGTCTTGAGCCGAGCAAAGAGAGGATTCTTTGCTCGGAAGAGCAGCAACAATACAAGACCCCGCTCAATTTGTGCCACTTGTTTGCGCAAATTGCTAGCGGGGTTGATAATGATTGATGCGTGGCAGGGGCACGTGGAATTGAACCACGATCTAAGGTTTTGGAGACCTTTATACTAGCCGTTGTACTATGCCCCTAAAGCAACCTCTTACAATAGAGATGCTTACAAAAAATAGCACATAACACCTTAAAAAACCACTCTTTACTGGTTGTGCTTACAGATGTTACAATCTATAATAAGGCTCAAGAATAAAAAGTGAAAAGAAAAAGCCAAATAAAAAAAGGGGCTACTGAGATTTCATGAAAGTACTGATGCTTGGTTGGGAACTGCCGCCACATAACAGTGGTGGTCTTGGAGTAGCCTGTTTGCAGCTAACTAAAGCTCTGGCAAGCAGCGGAGCCGATATTGAGTTTGTGCTGCCACACTATCCTAGCGATTCGGGTTTTGAACACATGAAAGTAACCTCGGCCTTCACCAAAGCTCAGCAATTTCTTGAAATCGAGAACGTCTACGATAGCTACAAATTTAAAGTTACCGGCGAGCACCGCGAATACTTTAATATCTCCGACCAACAGTCGGCTTTTGAAGAGGCTGTTAGCTACATTGCTTCAAGGGCCGAATTTGATATTATCCACGCCCATGAATGGCTAACCTTTAGAGCCGCTCTGCGGGCTAAATGGGAGACCGGTAAGCCGCTGGTCGTACATATCCACGCTCTTGAGCGTGACCGAGCCGGAGGTGCCGACGGTAATCCGCTGGTCAGGGAGATAGAGGCTACAGCCATGATGCTGGCTGACCAGGTTATTGCCGTTTCCGAGTACACCAAGCAGGCTATAGTAGACGATTACGGTGTGCCAGCCGACAAAATAAAAGTTGTGCACAACAGCATAGATGTTGAAGATTTTATGCCGGTTGACGGATATAACGATTATAAATACTTTGTGGATTTGAAGAACAGTGGCTGGAAAGTGATGTCCTATGTTGGCCGCATAACCATTCAAAAGGGCCTGACTCACCTGCTTAAAGCCGCCGCTGAGACCATGAGGCGCGAACCCAAAACGTTTGTAATGTTTGTTGGCAACGGTGAGCAGCGTGATGAACTTATTGAATTGGCCGCCGGGCTGGGTATAGCCGACCGCACATTTTTTGTCGACTTTCAGCGCGGTAAGCGCTTGCGCGACGCTTTTAAAGTATCGGATTTATTTGTCATGCCCTCTGTCTCAGAACCATTTGGACTTGTGGCGCTAGAAGCCGCCGGCTACGACGTGCCGGTGCTGGTCAGCAAGCAGTCCGGTGTGGCCGAAGTGCTGCAAAGTTGCCTAAAAGTGGATTATTGGGATATTGATGAAATGGCCAATCTAATGACCAGTGTGCTTAGGGAAAATGCACTTGCTGGCGAGCTAAGAAATAATGCTAAGCGTGAATTTGAACGTTTATCTTGGAATGGTGCTGCTAATAACTTGATGAATATCTATAGAACCCACGTTGAGGGAGTGCCGGCATGAGTCACGCTAGAAGCAATAAATTATCCATGGTTAAGCATATTGAACATGCGGTACTTGCTCAGAAAGGACTTCTAACGGGATGAGCAAGAAGGCGATTGTCCTATATTTGCACGCTCACCAGCCGTACAGAGTCCGGCACTACACTATTTTTGACACCGGTAACTACCATAATTACTTTGATACCAACGATGACGACCCGGACAGTAACCGCCGGGTAATAGAAAAGGTTTCTGCCAAGTCCTACTTACCTACCAATAAGCTTCTAAAGGAGCTTTTGGAGCGCTACCCGGAGTTTAAGGTTAATCTGTCTATTACCGGAGTACTGCTATGGCAGCTGGAGAATTGGGCTCCTGAGGTACTTAAAAGCTTTCAAGAGTTAGTCGCCACTGGGCGGGTAGAAATTGCCGCCGAAACTTTTTATCACAGCCTGGCCTTTTTTTATGACCGCGGTGAGTTTGAGCAGCAGGTTCAAATGCACCGCGACAAAATTAAAGAACTTTTTGGTCTAGAACCAACGGTGCTGCGCAACACCGAGCTGGCCTACAACAACGAACTTGGAGTCTGGGCCGAGCAACACGGTTATAGGGGTATTTTAGCCGAGGGATGGGACCCGGTGTTGGGCTGGAGAAGCCCCAACTTTATGTACCGGCCTAAAGGCACCGAGCACATTAAGCTAATGCTAAAAAACTATAAGCTGTCCGACGACATAGCTTTCCGCTTTGGCGACACGGAGTGGAAAGAGTGGCCACTGACGGCCGACAAATTTAGCCACTGGCTAAGCGAAACCAGCCCGGCTGAAATGTTTAACCTGTTCATGGACTATGAGACTTTTGGCGAGCACCAGTGGGAGGACAAAGGCATCTTTGGCTTTTTGGAGCATCTGCCCGAGCACTGGCTGAAAAATCCCGACCACACCTTTATGAGCTTTAACGAGGCTCTAGACACTTTCCAGCCTGAGGACGAAATAGACATGCCCTACACGGTAACTTGGGCCGACACCGAGCGCGACTTAACGGCTTGGCTGGGCAATTCTATGCAGCAGCAGGCCATTGGCAGTATGTACGCACTGGGCGAGCCGGTGCTGTCCAGCGATGATTTAGCAATTATTGACGACTGGCGAAAGCTGCAAACTTCCGACCACTTTTACT
>DATKKU010000045.1:0-20209 GCA_035542755.1 Binatia bacterium
CGAACAGGGTCTATGATTTCAACTTATGACAGAAGCATCGGGCGAGGAAAAATTTCTACTGACGGCCACCGATTCAGTGCACTACGTTGATGGGCAGGCTTACCAGCTTGATGCAGTGCTTGATACCAACATGACCGATCCGGAGATGAAAGATACAGTAGCTGCAGTTTCGGGTTGTGACCCCGAAGATGTACAAGTTATACACCCCGGCGACAAAATTAAAGACAGAGGCGCTCGTGTGGCGGTAGCCTTCTCCAGCAGCCGCTGGAAATCTTCCTGGGACCCCAAAGCCCAAAACGCCGACCTTAACTAAGCTCCCTCGCTCGTGTTGATTTAGTGCTAGATAAATTGTATAATATTGTAAATGTCTGAGTTCAACGCTGATTGGTGGACTGCCAACGGCAGTTTAGCCCAACCTAAAAAAGAAATCGCTGATTACGTAGAGAGCGAAGGTTTTTTGGTGCCACGTCGTCTTAGCGACCTTGACGAGGTTATGTGGCATACAAACAGAGGTTACACGGTTATGGTCAGGAGCGAACACCCCGAAGAATACGCCGGGCCCAGCGGTTTGTTTGAAACGCACACTACTTACCCTACTAAGGAAAGGCGAGCGGACCCCGCTAACTCTATAATTATGGACCCTTTTATATCGGAGACTGCAAAACTCAAACGTCTAAAGGACCTAGCTAGGGAAAGCTTCCGAGTGACGCATTATGCCGACCTGACTAATCAGAGCCTTGATGAGTTTGTGGATAAATTAAGTTTTTCATACTGGGAAGCAATCAGGGGTACTAACCTGGCGGTCGTGGCCGACGACGCTGTTGCCGGCAGGTACCACGTTTTGGTCTCTTCTATCGGCGGATTTAGTAGATATTACTATGAGGGAATGGTTGTTAACGAGGGCGGCGAGACTTTGATGACTAGCGGCGAATCTAAGCTAGGGCCCGAAGCAGTTAAAAAAATAATCGGCCAGTATGAAGCAATTCGCAATCTCCCCAGATTCAACGCCGACAACTGTCCATTAATGGAAATGCAGCTGGATAACCAAGACAGACTGTGGTTTTTGCAGTACCACCAAGTCCGCAAATTTAATGCGCCCTCTGGTCCTCTAGACCCCAGCGATTTTGATGCGGCCGAGGGTTGGCAGCAGGCCGAGTTCGCAAGGGGACAAATTGAGCCTTCCACTCTGAAAACTTCTCTTTGGTATCCGGATTACCCCGATTTATACGGTCTGCCAGGGAGTATTGTTGAGACTTTGCCTGAATCTGATGAAGCAGCAATATCAGCTCAAATAGTCGCTCCCCTAAGCGAGATTTTATCGCGTCGTCGTAAGGCATTTGTTCACCGTAACGGTTTTGGACGGCTTTATGATGATATGGCAGCTCATCACTTTGATCGCAGCAAATGGTTCAAGCCGCAAGCTTCATTAGCGTTAAACAGAGACCAGGGCGATGCTCTTATCCCCGACGAAATCGCCGAGAAGACAATGACGTCTATGATACGCGACGGCAGAATGGCCAGACTGGTGCTAGATTTTGCGTCGGACGGCAAGATTGGCTTTGTTCGTCTCAACCCTGACAGCCCACAACCCATAGATACAGATTTTTAACGGGTTTAGGAGCTAAAGGCGGCTTTTAGAGCAGTTTCGGCGGCCGAGGCGGCGGCTTTAAAGGTTGCGTCGTTGGCTGCTATGGCAGCGTCGCGAGTCTGGGCCAGAGCCTTAACCTGGGTGGCAATGTTGCTGTCGCCGGTTCGGTCGCCCGAATAGGTAGTTCTGGCGGACTTTAGAGCAGCTTGAAAAGTCGTGCGGTTGGTGGCACTGGACGGGCTGGATTGGCAACCGGCCGTGGCGGCAGCTTCGGCGGCGTTTACAGCATCAGTAAAGGTTGTTACTTGCCCGTTGGTCGTAGACTGCTTGGTGTTGACCAAACTTGTGACTCCGCTGCGGTAAGTTGCCCGGGCAGCGTCGTTGGCTGATTCTCTAGTATTGATGGCAGTGGTGATTGTTGACTCAAAAGTCGTGACTGCTGCTTTTTGAGCATCGGTAGTAGCCTTGGCTTCAAGTTTTGCAAACTGAGTTTGGCGGGCGGCGGCCCAACCAGCGCGACTGGTAGTCAAAGTCTGGTCGGCCTTGGCCCAGCGGTCGTTTAGAGTGCTGAGTCGCGAGGACTGAGCGGTATTGAGCTTGCCTGTAAGACTGGCGATGTTGGAGTTGATTGTACTAATCGTGGTTGGCAGGTTTGCGCAAAAAGGCGTTTGCCCGGCTACCGACAAGGCCGAGGCCGGGCTGGCCATCGCAAGCAGCGGCAGGCTTGCCACCAAAACCGCGAGGGGCGCAAAGAGTCTATTAGTAATTGGCTTCATTGTAGGCTCCTCCTAAATTACTGGCGGCGGTGTTGGCGCTTTGGGCGATAGAAGCATCGGCACTGGTATTTTGGCCGTAAGCGTTGGCCTCGCCGGTGCTTTGCTGCGAGAGTATGCTGTCAACTGATTGCAGGTTGGAATTTATGGGGCTGCTGGAACCGCTGCTGGCAGTGCTGGCGCCAGGACTCTGCGAAGACTGTACTGCAGGCGTCGTCTTATGGCTGTTGTGATACATCATCACGCCTGCGCCGCCAATAACACCCACGACTACCAATATTAATAGGGCTTCAATCACCGAAAACCCTTTACTTGCTCTGCTCATAAATAACCTTCTTTCGTTACGCTTATGCCTAAAAGCTATTATATCTCACGATAATTTATAGTTTCATAACCTGAAGATAAGCTTAAATTAAAACGAAGCTTCAATCGTAGAACTTAGCTACCACTAATTAGTCGTTGCGCCGGAACCGCCACCAAATCCACCACCGCCAAAACTGGGGTTAAGCAGAATCCTAGAAGCAACAGAAGAATCAGTGCTGCTTGGCATGACTAGCACGGTGCTGCCGGTGGTTATATCGCTAACCGAGCCAGTTGAGCCGTTATTGCTGACGGTTGTAGAAGAATTGATGGTATAGGTCTTGGGTGTGTTGGTTCGGCTGTCGCTCACCGTAATACTTGTGGAGCTTACGGCGCTAACAGTGCCAATAGAGCCCAGCCGGCCAAACCTCCTGCCGCCGGCGGCTTGCCCACCGGCCGCACCAAACGCGCTGCCGGGACTGGCTGCGATGGCTTTAGGGGTGGACGAATGACCAATGTAGTAGCCTAGCGCGCCAAAAGCCACGGCACTTATAAGCACCGCCAGAAGAAGCTGAGTTAGGTTAGATTTGGGGCTGGTATCGTTCATTTAGCCATAAGTTAACAGCCTCAAGCTTAGAAGAACCTTAGAGCTGGGCCCCCCTGCTCCTCTTAGGCAGATTCTAGCTTCAAATCATCCTCGGTCTTAAAGTGCCGCGGCGCGGCAAAACTTAGGGCCGCGGCCAGCACGAACAGACCGATAATTAGGATAAGCCCATATATAAAGGCACTGGTATAAGCATGCTGAGTGCTGCCACCAGCTACAACCAAACGGTTGAAGAATATTGTGCCAATCAGCGCCACACCAATGGCACCGCCCAGTTGAGCGGTAATCTCGGTCAAGCCGCTGGCCGAGCCGGCGTGGGCCGTGTCAACATCTTGCAAAGTCACTACAAATAACGGCCCCAGCACTAGACCTAAGCCCACGCCGGCCACAAATAGCCCTGGTGCCAATTGCCAGCCGGCTAGGCTGGCGCCGTAGTGCCAAAAAGTCCAGGCCACAACCAGGTAACCTAAAATTGCTCCGGCGCAGCCAAGAATCAAAACGTAGCGCCCCAAAAGCTTTATCAACCGGTTTAGTAGCACGGTCATGCTCAAGATTAGCCCGGCAATGATGGGCAGAGTGGTCAACGCCGCCCGCAGCGCGCTAAAGCCAAAGCCCAGCTGAAGAGTTAGAGTGGATATTAATATGACGCCGGCCATGGCAATCTCGGATAGGATATTTATGGACCAGCCGCTGGCAAAAGACCGAATTTTAAACAGCTCCGGCACTATGAGAGTAGAAAGTCCACGGCGTTCCCGCCGCAATTCGTACCAGGTAAAGAGTACAAACAGTGGCACGGAGGCCAGCATCATCAGGTATATCCAGTGCGGCCAGCCAAGCTCCCGGCCTTCAATAAGCGGGTAAACTAAAAAGCCCAGGGCTAAGGTTACAAGCAGGGTTCCCGGCAGGTCCACTTTTAGCGGATGCGAGGATTTATCGCTGGGCAGAAGCTTGGGGCTAACCGCCAAAACAGCTAGTCCAATTGGGATATTAATTAAAAAGATTGGTCGCCAAGACAGTCCCCACCAGTTGCCAGCGATTATTAGACCGCCCACTATTGGTCCTAGTGCCGCCGCCATGCCGCCAATGGCACCAAATGTCCCTAAAAGCCTGGCGCGCTCCTCCGGCTTATAGATTATCTGGAAAAACGAAGTAACTTGCGGCACCATCAAGGCGGCCATTGCTCCCTGCAGCAGTCGTGTGACAATCAGCCAACGGGCGGTTGGTGCCAAGCCGCTGGCCAGCGACAAAAGAGTAAAGCCGGCCACGCCAATCATAAATATTTTTTTGTAACCGTAAATATCGCCTAGCCGCCCGGCGGTAATTAGAAGCAGAGCAAAGCTTAGAGAGTAACCGGCTATTATCCACTGGATATCAGAGGCGCTGGCGTGCAGATTTTCATGAATCGCCGGAATGGCGATGTTAACCACGGTGCTATCCAGCAAATCCATAATGCTGGCCAAAAATAGAACTGATACCGCAACAGTCCGCGCCTTCCCGGTTATTTTTGCCTTAACCATCATTCAATCATAGCATTTGACTGACGGAGGTCCGGGCTTAAATTCTCAGACCCAAGATCTTCCGGCTTTGATAAAATTAAATAGATGCAAAAGCTCAACAATAAGTTCACAGGCAAGTTAGAGAAAAGCCCCAATAAGGGCGGCTGGACATATGTTGTTTGGCCTGATGCTGCGAAGGTCTTTGGTACGCACGGCGCAGTAAAAGTCCGTGGCAAAGTGGATGGCCAACCCTTTCAAAGCTCATTCATGGCAATGGGAGACGGTGTGCAGATGTTGCCAATCAAATCTGACATCCGTAAAGCTATCGGCAAAGAAGCTGGTGACATGGTAACGGTTCTTCTGCAAGAGCGCCTCTAAAACCAGGGCCTAGCTTGCTTGAGGGTATAATTCTGTTATGAGCTCTGATTCTAAGAATAAGCAGCCCAGGGTGGGTAAATTTTGGGGCATGCCATACGATTGGCGTCGGCCCACCAAAGCCAGGTTTCGCTCGCGGCTTTGGAATCCAAATGACCCGCGCTGGTTAACACCGCGAGCTTTTGGCTGGGGTTACGACCTAAATTTTTATCACCTTTTTCACCCAAGAAAAGTCAGGTGATTTCTTTAAAGTATTCGCTGGTAGCTTGTATGCCCAGGACAGTCGCTACGGCGGCTAGAGCGTAGCCGGCGGCCTCTAAATCGGATGCCAGTTTGTCTTTGTCGCTTTCACGCGCCAGGGCAGAAGTAGCAAAGGCGCCCATAGTAACCCATTGGGCGAAGGTGGCATGTTTTCCGGCTTTTGAGGAGTGAACTTCCCGGTTTTTTAATTTTGCTAAAGCTATCAAAAGAACGTTGGCCCCATTTTGCAGGCCGAAAGATAAGGCTACAGACCGTGGAACAACCTCGCCCTCGGCCAAGGCCGGGAGGGCTACAGCCATTTCAACTTTATCAACGGCTACGTCAATCGCCTCGCCTATCGGCCCTTTGGTGCCGGTAGCGTGGGCTACCATTCCATCGCCCAAGTCTAAAAGCCTGCCGGCAACTGCATTCCCAATGCCGGACTTTGTACGGCCCTGCCCTATATCCCTAAGGCCCTTTAGGGTCAGTGCGGCCCCGGCGGCACTGACCACATTACCGGGGGTGACAATGCCATTAGTCCGGGCGGCAATTCGCTGCCAGGCATTTTGTTCGCCCGGCGGAGTTAGCTCCCAGTCTGGTGCTTTGTTATAGCGGTGCAGATTCATTTACGGTACTTTAACATAAATCCAGCACATATCAATTAGTTGCTATTTATATAGTATTATTATAAAATACTGCTCAAGATTTCGGCATCAGAGCCGAGGTTTGGCTCTTTCCCCGACCTGAAAAGGGAGGATGACGGTGTTTAAGCGCATCAGAACCAAGATGGACCCCAACCTTTCGCCCTGCCACCAGGCCGAGATTTGGGGCAGCCTTGGCGACGGGGTGTTCATCGGCAGCTGCAGCGAGTGCTTCAAGGACGTCAAGCGCCTCAACCCGCGCACAGGTGTTGAGGAGTGGCTGGACGGAGAGTCGCCGTGGTCGGCCAAGAATCTCCGGCCGGTTCATTCCAAGCGTTTCAGCTGGTTGCGACGTTTCGCGCCCGCCTTCGCCTAGCGCAAAGCCCGCCCCCCGGAATAAGGAGACAAGCAGTGAAAAGACTTGCCTGGTTTGGCCTAGGTGCCTTTGCGGCAACGGCTATGTGGCTGTACGAGTTTCGGCTGTTCGCTCGCTCTCGCATGGTCAGCGCCACCGCCGAGGTACTGGAGAAAGAGGGCTACGAAATTCGCCCCAAGCCGGGGCACCCCCCTTCTCCCATCGTGGAAGCTCAGCTACGGTCGTAGCCAGTCTTCCAAACGGGCGAGAGCACCGATGGCTCTCGCCCGCCGCGCCGCGACGAACCGCGGCGCGTTTTAATTTATTCACGAGTTTACACGCGCTAAAATGTAGCCATGAAGCTGGATAAGCAACAGGCACTAAAGATTCTTGATGATTTTCAGCACCAGCTGGAAGAACAAGCCTGGTATCAACTTATCAAGCCGCAGCTTAAAGCTTCACTGCTCTATGGGTCCGTAGCCAAAGGCACTAACCGGCCAGACTCGGATATAGATGTGCTTTTAATTGTTCCCTTGCAGGCAGAGGAAGATTATACAGTGGGCGAATATTTTTATAAATTTCGGGCAGTTGAGATAAATATAGTCCTTAGGTCTATAGAAAAATTAAGGCTGCTTGCCAAAGCCAAGTCCGACCCCTTCCAGCAAAATGTTTTTAAAGATTCGGTTTTAATTTACCAAGCCGACGACGAAGTCAAAAATCTGCTAAAACAAATAGCTGCCGGGGCTTAAATCCCCCAAAAGCCTCCACGGTGCTATAATTGCCCCTACCGTGGATGCAAAACAGCACGAAACTGAAGTGCCATTTATAATCGGCGAGGACCCAGGTATAGAGCTTGAGGGGCCCATGGCACACCATGCCAACAACGTGGTTAAAAGTCCGGCTAATCAGGGGGCATATGTGGACTTGGGGCCGCAGCTTGGCGAAGTTAGGGCCGACAACCTAAGATTCCGTGTGGCAGATAAGGCCGGCCACCTGCTGGTCTATGTGCGCGAGCAGGCTCAGGAGCACCCAGGCGCCACCAAGGCCGCCAAGATAACCTCTACCGTGGTCGCTTTAGGGGTTGTTACTGCCGGCGTCTACCACCTCAAACACCGCAAAAAATAGAAATTGGGCTCAAAGCCCCCTTGTCTAAAATTTCTAAAGAAACTTTGGCAAACATCAATCGCAAAATCTTTCAGGTTGGCACTCTTGACATGAGAGTGCCAGTTTTTTACAATAATAACAGAGGTGGGAGTCGTAAAATACCCACCCAAAAAGGAGGATAATTATGGCAAACGATTTAATTAGATGGGAAGACCCATTTAGCGGGCTGACTACATTGCACAGCCAGCTGGACGATATGTTCAATAATTTTTTTAGCGGTAGCTTGCCGGCATTAACCCACACTTTGCCAGCTATGGACGTCTATACCAAAGACGATAAGGAATTGGTGGCCGAAGTCCACGCGCCGGGATTCGACAAAGAGGATATTGACGTCAGTGTCCACGAAGGCGTTTTGGAGATTAAGGGCGAGAAGCACACAAAAGAGGAAGACAAAAAATCCAAGCGCAGCTATATGATGCAGGAAAGCAGCGCCAGTTTTTATCGCCGCGTTGCCCTGCCGCGCTACGCTAACGGCGATAAAGTTGAAGCCAAGTTTGATAACGGTGTACTAAAAGTTACCGTTCCGTTTAAAGAACTGCCAAAACCTCAAAAAGTCGCTATCCAAGCCGGAAAATAAGTAGCAGGAATAGTTAAACAAGCGGTACAAAGATAAAGCCGGGATGGGCCATTATTTCTAGGCTATTGTCGTGGTTTTTGGCAATTTCTAAAATATCGTACTTAATGGGAATAACCATTTTGCCGTCCGTCTTGAGTTGGTCTACTAGTTCTGGTGGTAAAACATGGGCATCAGCACTAACCAAAATCCGGTCATAAGGCGCGAATTTTGGTAAACCATAGGTTTTGGACGCTTTAAAAAATTTTACGTTTTTAATTCCTAAACGCAAGCAGTTATCCTGGCCAAACTCTAGGAGTTCTGGAATTCGCTCAACAGCATAAACCCGGCCTTTCTGCCCCGTTAAATTAGCCAGTAGGGCTGTTGTCCAGCCCGAACCCGAACCAATATCTAAAATTTTATTTCCTGGTTCAACCTCAAGCCATTCAAGCATCATTTTTACGGTACTTGGCTGGCTAATGGTCTGGCCAAAACCAATCGGCAAAGAGATGTCTAGATTTGCGATATTTGTTAAATCGTCCGGTACAAAATTTGCCCTACTAATTTTACTAAAGGCTCTATTCAGGGTGTCCACTCTTTTAGAATACACCGATCGTAGAAACCATTTTTTTTACAATTCAAGCATTTTATACTTAATTACTTTTAAAACTCATCGTCAACTAGCCAGGACTTAAATTCCCCCTGCCTAATATTTCTAAGCGTAACTTTGGCAGACAAGCAAAAACAAAATTTCCTAAGGTGGCAAATACGTTTAGCTTATGCTATAATAATCTCTAATAGTTACTAAGTTTGGCGCAATTTAGGGCGCCTTTTTATATGAGCCAAGACCCATCTAAAATTCGCAACATTGCCATAATTGCGCACGTGGACCATGGTAAAACTACCCTAGTCGATGGGCTGTTAAAGCAGAGCCATACTTTCCGCGACAACCAGGCTGAGATGACTCAGGATCTTATCATGGACAGCGGCGACCAAGAAAAAGAACGCGGTATTACAATTACCGCTAAAGTTACTGCGGTCCAGCACGACGATTACCGCATTAACATCATAGATACACCCGGCCACGCCGATTTTAGCGGCGAGGTAGAACGCACCATCAACATGGCCGACGGCTGCCTGCTAATTGTGGACGCTCAGGAAGGCCCGATGCCCCAAACCAAGTTTGTGCTGGGTATAGCTCTTGCCAACGAGCTAAAGCCAATAGTTATAATCAACAAAATTGATAAAGATGCCGCCCGGATTGCCGAAGTTGAAGACGAGCTGGCAAACTTATTCTTAGAGCTGGCCGTACACGAAGACCAACTACACTACCCGGTTTACTATGCCGTGGGCCGCACTGGCAAAGCCTGGAAAACTCCGCCCGCTAATTTTGATGGGCCCGGCGACCTAGAAATTATATTTGATGCTATCCGCGACCAGATTCCGGCACCAGAAGTGGACGCAGACCTGCCCTTTCAGATGCTAATCTCTGCCCTAGCCTACGACAGCTTTAAGGGCAAGTACGTAATTGGCCGGATTAACCGCGGACAGGTTAAACCCGGCGACCAAATTACGCTATGTAAAAAAGACGGCACCCAAGGTAAAGCCAAGATTGACTCAGTACTTATAAGCCACGGCACCGGCAAAGCTGAAGTTACAAACGGCGTGGCCGGTGACATTGTGCAGTTAACCGGAGTTAGTGAAGCCCAAATTGGTGAAACCGTAGCCGACGACGAGCACCCCGAAGCTCTGCCGGTTATGGAAGTAGAGGCTCCAACCCTAAAAATCTATCTTGGCCCCAACACTAGCCCGTTTAAAGGCACTGAGGGCGAGTTTAGCACTAGCCGCCAAATTGGCGACCGGCTTTATAAAGAGCTAGAGACCAATGTCGGCCTGCGAGTAGTAGATGATGGCATAGGCTTTAACGTCTCTGGTCGCGGCGAGCTACACCTAAGCGTTTTAATAGAAGAGCTGCGCCGCGAAGGTTATGAATTTGAAGTTGGCCGCCCGCAAGTGGTTACCCACGAAGATGGCGGCAAAATCGTAGAGCCCGTGGAGGAATTGATTATTGAAGTTCCAGCTGAACACGTTGGGCCAGTTCAGCAAGAACTTGGCGCCCGCCGGGCCTCCTTGCAAGAGCAGTTTGCTAGCACCAAGGGCGTAACCAAACTTATTTATGAGCTGCCTACCCGCGCCCTGCTGGGCTTGCGCAACATCTTAGTTACCAACACCAAAGGCACGGTGATTATGAACAGCCTGATGAGCGGCTACCAACCACTGGGTGCATCCCTGCCCAAGCTGCGTAACGGCGTTTTAATATCGTACGAAGCCGGTACCACGATGGCCTACTCCTTGGAAACCGCCGAGGCCCGCGGCACGATTTTTGTAGCGCCGGGAGAAAAGGTCTATGCCGGGCAGATTATTGGCCTCAATCGCCGCAGCGACGACCTAGAAATTAATGTTTGCAAGGCTAAACACCTGACCAACATGCGAAGCAGCAGCTCCGACGGCACGGTGCAACTAACGCCGCCGACCGTTTTTAGCCTGGAACAATGCCTGGACTTTATAGAAGACGACGAACTGCTAGAAGTTACTCCAAAATCCCTGCGGTTGCGTAAGCGCGAGCTAGACCCAACACGCCGCAAGCGCCAAAAAAACGCTGTCTAATTATTTCTTTTTCTTTTGGTTTTTTGGAGCCGGCGCAGGGCTAGCGGCTTTGGGCAAAAGCAGTGTTAGATACGTCCAGACCAGCACCGCAAACCAGGCGGCGACGGCCATTTCGGTATAAATATCCTCGCGGTTCTCTACCTGGCGCAGCGACTGGCCGGTGATAATAAAGCCGCTGCTAGCATCTTTGCTATAGGTCATGACGCGCGTAGCTTCTCTGACTCCAGTCTCGGGCTGCCAGGTAAAGTGGTCGGTGCCGCTTGCGGCGGTGTAGTCAAAAACTCCGCTAGGCGGCAACGGCGTTTGGCCGTCTAAGCTGGCCGAACTAGCCAGCACATGGCGCGAGTTGTCGGTAACAATGACAAATACATTGTCGTTGGTCTTTAAATCAGTAGTTCTGCTGGGCACAACATCGCTTGGTGCAGAGCCGGACTCCAACTCTGCTTTAACGGTTTGAGCGGTAGCCAGCGGCAAATCGTCAGCCGCCAGGCGCGTGGACTGCTGCACCATCACATAGGCCGCACCGATTACAAGTGTAGAGGCACCGGTAATGGCCAGCCAAATCCTGAAGTTATTAGGCATATGATACTTGGGCACTGCTTAATTTTAGCAAAGAAGCCGGCTGGCAACCATTAGCGGCGTTCATACACCAAATAATCTCGGTCAAATTTACTTAAGTCGTCTTTTTTGTACGACTCGCGGCTTATTTGCCGCCATTGCCGCGGGTCAAACTTAAAAAAACGGTCTCCCTCACCGCCGGTATGAACCAAAGTCAGGTAAATTTTATCTGTTAATGGCATAAATTGGTCGTAGATATCGGCTCCGCCAATCATAAATATTTCTTTGCCGGAAGCCTCGGCTAGGCTTAGCGCCTGGTCTATAGAATGAACAATCTCGGCTCCCGCGGCTTGGTAATCTTTATTACGAGTAAGCACGATATTTTGTCGGTTGGGCAGCGGCTGGCCGATGGCCTCAAAAGTTTTTCGCCCCATAATAACCGAATGGCCGCTAGTTAGCTGGCGGAAGTGTGGCAAGTCTCCCTTGGCCCGCCACGGCACTTTGCCATCACTGGCTATGGCTCCATCTTCGTTGGTAGTTACGACTGCTGAAATTTTCATCTTTACATATGTTGCCACAAATACGGCATTTTTAGTATTGGGTAAGGCGGCCTATTTACGTATCATTAGTTGAGAAGGAAACTTTGGATGAAAAACGAAAATAACCCTTATGTAAAACTGGTTGGTGAGCGCCTGGAGATTACGACGGAGGGTGTAAAACACTTAGATGAGGTGGTTACCTCGTCCGACGGCCCAGTCTATGCCTTTTACGGCAAAGCTAACCCGCTGATGGCCGCCGCCGCTATGGCCCGCTTGTCCCGCCGCGGCAGCGATTTGCGCGAAATTTACCTGGACGAGTTTGCGGCCAGCGACGAAAGCAGCGCCGAGGGCCTTATACAGCGCGTAGTAACGGCTTTTGGCGACGATTCGGTGCAGCAGCTGATAGGACTCCACGTAGTGGTGGAGGACGCCTCTAACTATCTGACCAAACTTTTGGAATGGGGTCGTTTTGCGGCTTATTTAGAGCAGTCAACGCGCTATATTTATTACGACGAAAAAAACTCTAAAGGCGAGTTTAAATACTACACGCCCACCAATTTGGACAAAAAAACTCTGGCAGCTTATAAAAAAACTCACGACAAAATCTTCACTATCTATTCAAAGATGGTTCACGATATGACTGCTTTCGTTAGAAAAAAGGTGCCCGAGCCGGAAAACCCCCGCGAAAAAATTGCCTGGCGCGGCGCCACTAAAGCTCAAGCCTGCGACGCCATCCGCCCGGTGCTGCCGGTGTCTACCAAATCAACAGTTGGTATTTTTGGCTCGGCCCAGGCTATAGAAAGCCTGATACTGCACCTGCTAAGCGAAGAGCTTTTAGAAGCTCGCCAAACCGGGCAAGCCCTTTTGGAGCAGGCCCGCAGAGTTATTCCGGCCTTTTTAGAGCGCACCGACCGGCCGGACCGCGGGGGCGCCACCACGGCTTACCGCGCCACTACCAAAAAGGCTATGGACGAGTTAGTCAAAAAGTACCTGCCGGCAAAATCGGCCGATTTTAAAAACGAAGTAGTGCTGATTGACTACTGGCCTAAGGACGAACTAGACGTTGTGCCGCATCTTCTTTTCAACGAGTCCAACCTATCCACCGCCGAGCTGGAAAAGACCACCAAGAAGTTAACCGTCAAACAAAAGCAAGAGATTCTTAACGCTTATTTAGGGCAGCGCCTCAATCGCCGCCACCGCCCTGGCCGGTCTTTTGAAATTCCCCACTATCTATGGGAAGTCACGGCCGATTATGGAACCTTTCGCGATTTGCAGCGCCACCGCGTGGTTGATGCTTTTGAGTGGCAGCGCTTAAGCACCGACTACGGCTACGAAGTTCCGGAGCTAGTCGTGCAGGCCGGTCAAACCAAAGCCTTCAAAGAGTGTTTTAAGCTGTCGGAGCAGCTTTACGAGCTAATGATTAAGGCCGGCTACGACGCCGAGGCCCAGTACGCAACGCTGTTTGGTCACCGTATGCGCTACCGCTTTGGTCTAAACGCCCGCGCTGCTTTTCATTTTATAGAACTGCGCTCCAGCCCGCAGGGCCACCCCGGTTATCGCAAAATCGTCAACGAAATGCACGAGCAGCTAGCAAAAGTCCATCCGCGGATTGCCGCCGCTATGGCGTTTGTCAATAAGGACGAAGACCCCGAGTTGACGCGCATGGCTTCAGAGTTAGCTACGCAGTACAAACTAGAAAAGTTAGATAGCATATAATTTACCCCTAAAATCTGTGCTAAGCTTAAGGGTAATGTATCCCGTTAGACTTCAGCCCCGCATTTCCAAATTAAAGTTGCAGGTCGGACGATGCGCTTGTTACCCAACGTTCCCCAAGGCCTGTGAACTGGAGGGTGAAGTCTAACGGGATGGACGCATTTTTTGATGTGCTAAAACAAAAGGGTTTTACCGGCGAAACTGACACCAGTGATGAGACAAGGGAGCTATACAGCCACGACGCCAGTTTATTTGAGCTCAAGCCGCAGGCCGTGGTTTTTCCCAAAAATACCGCCGATATTGAACGGCTTGTCCAAGCCGTAAATGATTGTAAGGCCAAAGATCCCAGCCTGTCGCTAACCGGCCGCAGCGCCGGCACCGACATGGGCGGCGGCTCAATCAGCGACTCTATTTCGGTTGATTTTAGACGCTACTTTGCCGCCATTGAAGAGGTTACCAGCAATTCGGCCCATTTGCAGCCCGGCGTACTTTATAAAGACTTTGAAAAGGCCTCACTAGAAAAAGGCGCATTGCTACCTAGTTTTCCGGCCAGCCGCGAACTATGCAGCGTTGGCGGCATGGTGGCTAATAATTCCGGCGGTGAAAAAAGCCTAGAATTTGGCAAGACCGAAAACTTTGTGACGCAGCTTGAAATGGTGCTGTCCGACGGAAAAGCCCACATCATCAAGCCCCTGACCCGCGAGGAGCTGGAGTCTAAAAAAGCCCAGCAAGACCTAATGGGCAGTATTTGCCGCGGGATGTACGAGCTGCTGGACAAAAACTACGACCTAATCAAAAAAGCCAAGCCGCACGTTACCAAAAACTCTACCGGCTACAATCTGTGGGACGTCTGGGACCGCGAAACCGGCATTTTTGACCTGACTAAACTGATGGTTGGCTCTCAGGGTACGCTAGGCCTAGTCACTGACATTAACCTGCGTCTTATCAATGATAAGCCACATTCCGGTGTGCTGGTGGCCTTTATGAAGAACACCGATAATCTAGGCGAGGTCATCAACGCCGTAATGCCGCAAAAACCGGCCAGTTTTGAAGCTTTTGATAACTATACACTGATACTGGCTATAAAATTCTTCTTTTATTTTCGCAAGACTCTGGGCTGGGGCGGCCTAATTAAGCTGGGCTTGCAGCTTATTCCGGACGGCTTTTTGCTGCTGCGCGGCATACCTAAAATGATTCTGCTTATTGAGTTTACCGGCGAGACCCCCAACGAAGTTAAAAACAAAGTCCACGCCATGCGCCAAATCCTAAAGCCGTTTAAGTTGGAGGCTATGGAAGAAGATTCTACCGAGGCCAAGGCCTGGAAGTTTAGAATTATGCGCCGCGAAAGCTTTAACCTGCTTAGAAAAAAAGTTAAAGACAAACACACCGCGCCGTACATTGACGACATGGTTGTGCCGCCCGAGCACCTGACCAAGTTTTTGCCGGAACTTAGAGCGATTATAAATAAGTACAAACTATTTGCCACGGTGGCCGGCCATATGGGCGACGGCAACTTTCACGTTATCCCGCTGATGAAGATAGAAGATCCTAAGGAGCTGGCCAAAATTCAGCCGTCAATGCGCGAGGTTAACGAGCTTATCTTAAAATACGGCGGTAGTTTGTCCGGCGAGCACAATGACGGCATGATTCGCGGGCCGTGGCTGGAGCAAATGTATGGCAAGCAGGTGGTTGATCTGTTTCGCCAAACCAAGCAGATTTTTGACCCGCAAAATATTTTTAATCCGCACAAAAAGACTGACGCGACCTGGGAATTTTCTATGTCCCACGTCCGCGAACACTTTTAGGCTACGACCTGCTCCCAGGGCAAGTTGGCTTTGCCAAAATGACCGTAAGCCGAGGTCTGGCTATATATAGGCCGGCGCAGATTTAGCTTGTCTATGATGCCCTTTACTGATGTATCAATTAATTTGTCCTTAAAATCGTCCAGCTCTTTGTCGCTGACTGTGGCCGTGCCAAAAGTTTCAATGGTTTGCATCAGTGGCCTGGGTTGGCCGATAACGTAAGCCAGACCAACCTCGCAGCGACTGGCCAGCCCGGCGGCCACAATGTTTTTGGCGATAAAACGGGCGGCGTAAGCGCCGGAGCGGTCAACTTTAGACGGGTCTTTGCCCGAAAACGCCCCGCCGCCAACCCGAGCGTAGCCGCCATAGGTATCAACTACAATTTTGCGCCCGGTTAGCCCGGCATCGCTTTCCGGGCCTGGGATGTACCAAAGACCGGTGCCGTTGACTACGATGTTCTTATCAGCCGGCAGGTCAAAGCCGAAGTCGGCCAGCACCGGCTTAAAAACTGTTTTTATAACGCCGCTTCGGACTTGCTCGGCGGTGGCGTCTTCGTCGTGGGCTACGGCGGCCACCAGCTTTTCTATAGTCTTCGGCTTGCCATCCTCGTAGCGAACCGTTACCTGGGCCTTGCCGTCGGGGCGCAGCCATTTTAGCTTGCCGGTTTCGCGGGCCTCGTCTATGCGGCGGGTCAGAGCGTGAGCCAGCGCAATCGGCAGCGGCATAAGCTCCTTGGTTTCATCACAGGCGTAGCCAAACATCATGCCCTGGTCGCCGGCGCCGTCTTCATCAACGCCAATGGCGATTTCTGGCGACTGCTCGTGGACATCGTTACTAAAGCTAGATTCCTGGCTAAAGCCCCACTGCGGCTGGTCGTAGCCCAGCTCGTCTACCTTTTTTCTGACGATGGCTTCAAAGTCCAGTTTGGCTTTGGTTTTAATCTCGCCGTAAAGGGCAATTTGGTTGGCTCCGGCCACCGTTTCTATGCCGGTGCGCGAATTTGGGTCGGC
Organism: Binatia bacterium; assembly: GCA_035542755.1. GTDB lineage: Bacteria > Patescibacteriota > Saccharimonadia > Saccharimonadales > UBA10212 > RYN-425. The sequence goes on from DATKKU010000045.1 coordinate 16,379, forward strand.
GCTCAGCGCGGCATCTACGATAGCGTCAGAAATGGCGTCGCAAATCTTGTCGGGGTGTCCGGCGCAGACGCTTTCGGACGTAAAAAATGTTACCTTTGGCTTAGAACTCATTAAAAAATCCTTTCTTTGGCAAGAGAAAGGATTAGCATCTAGCGTATATCTTCCCCTTGCGGGCGAGACTTGGCACCTTATCAGCCTTTTAAGCGGACAGGTTGTCGGCAGTTTTATAGCGGGCTCGTTCCCTTTGCTGCTCTCTTGATATTCAAATTGTTAATAGGCCCTATTATACACGGGCTTTAAAAAACCGCTAAATGCGGTAAGGGCTTATAAAGAAGCGGTCAAAAATAACGCCTAGTACAAAAGCCAGCAATATGATGAACACCAGCAGCGCTACAATCAGCGCCGTATATTTGGCGCCGCTTTTTACGACACTTCTCGTTTTGCCTGCCCTGCTGCTCGGTTCCATAATTTTAAGTATACGCCGAAAGGTCGCGACAGGACTAGGCGTATAATGTGGCTAATGGAGCTATCGCAAAATAATCTGAATTTGCACTACAGCACGCCGATTGTGACCAGCGACGGCCACATCGTGATGCTCAGCGACCAGGGGGTGCCGACACTGGTATTTTTTCAGGCACGTGATGCTCACGACGGGCATATGCACGCCGACGTAGTGGCGGCGGTTAGGCTCAATAATCTGGAAGACCTGCGCAACCTAGATAAAGCTATAAAAGAAACTATCAAAAAGCACCAAGACCGCGAACCTTAAAGCCAAGCCATAAATTATTGAGCCAACTTAAGCTATACTAAGTAAAAGCTTATGATATCGGGGGTTTAGCCAAAGTGGACCGTAAAAATAAAAACGCGCTTTTTGGATTAGCTGTGCTCGCGGTTGTCTGTCTGGCCGTTATCTTGCTGCGTGACAGCAATATCGCTGTACTTAACCCCCGCGGTCTTATAGCCAGCAAAGAGCGCAACCTAATAATTATCTCTACCCTGCTGATGCTGATTGTGGTGATTCCAGTTTACGTAATGACTTTTACAATTGCCTGGAAATACCGCGAGAGCAATAAAAAGGCCAAATATCAGCCCGACTGGGATCACGACTCGCGCCTGGAATTTACCTGGTGGGCGGTGCCGTTTGTGATAATCGCGATTTTGTCAGTAATTACCTGGAATAGCAGCCACCAGCTAGACCCCTCGCAGGCCATATATACTGGCAAGCAGCCGCTAACTATTCAGGTTGTTTCCATGCAATGGAAATGGCTGTTTATTTATCCCAAGCAAAATGTTGCCACGGTTAACTATTTTCAGATTCCAATCAACACACCGGTGGAATTTCAGATTACCTCCGACGCGCCGATGAATTCATTTTGGATACCGCAGCTAGGCGGCCAAATTTACGCCATGCCAGGCATGTCCACAACTCTTCATCTGGAAGCCAGTCAACTGGGTAGCTATGATGGCTCTAGTGCCAACATCAGCGGTCGTGGCTTTTCGGCCATGAGATTTACGGTGCAAGCTAATAATCCAGACGACTTCAACCAGTGGCTGCAAGGGCTAAAGAGTTCTCCGGCGGTACTTAGCAATTCGGCCTACAACCAGCTGGCTAAACCAACCGTTGGTAGTCCGGTTATTTATTATTCGTCCACCGCTCCGGCGCTGTACGATAGGATTATTCTAAAGTTCATGGCGCCGCCTGGCTCTGGCCAGGATTTGGAGGGCAGCTAAGATGCTGGGGCGTTTGACGCTTAACTCGTTGCATCACACGCCTATTGAAATGGGCGGCGTAGCGACTATGGTTATCGCCGGCCTGGCCGTAATCGCACTTTTAACTTATAAACGCCGCTGGAAGTGGTTCTATGGCGAGTGGCTAACTACCGTAGACCCCAAAAGAATTGGCGTTATGTACATCGTTGTGGGCCTGGTTATGCTGCTGCGCGGAGCGTCCGACGCGGCGCTGATGCGTACCCAGCAGGCTACGTCGGTTGGTGCCTCGCACGGCATTCTAAGCTCTGACCAGTTTCAGCAGATTGTCAGCGCCCACGGTACAATTATGATATTTTTTGCCGCCATGGGCCTGATGTTTGGTCTGTTTAACCTGATAGTGCCGCTTCAAATTGGCTCGCGCGATGTGGCCTTTCCGTTTTTGAACGCCACCAGCTTTTGGCTATTTTTTGCCGGAGCGATGTTAGTTAACCTGTCGCTGGCGATTGGTGACTTTGGGGCGGCCGGTTGGCTGAGTTACCCGCCCTTGAGTGAGCTGCAGTACAGCCCCGGCGTGGGCATTGATTATTGGATATGGGCGCTCCAGATAGCCGGTATAGGCAGTTTGCTATCGGGCATTAACTTTTTAGTTACAATCTTGCGGATGCGCGCCAGCGGCATGACTTTGATGAAAATGCCAATGTTCTGCTGGAGCGTGCTAGGCAGCCTTAGCCTAATTATTTTTGCTTTCCCAATTTTAACCGTCACACTCACTCTGTTGGCGCTAGACCGCACGCTCGGCATGCATTTTTTTACGGCCGGCGGCGGCGGAAATGCCATGATGTACGTCAACTTAATCTGGGCGTGGGGTCACCCCGAGGTTTATATCTTAATTTTGCCGGCGTTTGGCGTCTTTTCAGAGGTTGTGGCGACCTTTTCTAGTAAACGGCTATTTGGCTATAAATCTATGGTCTGGGCCATTTGGGCGATTGTGCTGCTATCCTTCCTGGTTTGGCTGCACCACTTCTTTACTATGGGCGCCGGGGCCGACGTTAATGCCTTTTTTGGCATTATGACCATGCTAATTGCCGTGCCGACGGGCGTCAAAATATTTAACTGGCTGTTTACTATGTATCGCGGGCGCATCCGCTTTTCTACGCCAATGCTGTGGTTTTTGGGATTTGTAACCACCTTTACGGTTGGCGGTATGGCCGGCGTACTGATGGCCGTGCCGCCGGCTGACTTTCAGCTGCATAACAGCTTATTTTTGGTGGCCCACTTTCACACCATGATTATTGGCGGCGTGGTGTTTGGCTACTTTGCCGGGCTGACCTATTGGTTTCCTAAAGTCTTTGGTTTTAAGCTCAACGAGCGCCTAGGCCGTTACGCCTTTTGGTGCTGGCTGGTCGGCTTTTTGTTTGCTTTTGTGCCGCTTTATATCCTGGGTTTGATGGGCGCCACTCGCCGCTTGGACCACTATGACCCCAGCGAGGGTTGGCAGGGGCTATTTATTGTCGCGGCCGTCGGGGTTAGCATTATTGCGCTGGGCGTTTTCTTCCAGATACTGCAGCTAATTGTCAGTGTCCGCCAGCGCCATCAAAATATTGATACCAGCGGCGACCCGTGGGGCGGCCGCACGCTAGAGTGGGCCACGACTTCCCCGCCCCAGGTCTATAACTTTGCCGTCTTGCCGGAAGTGTCTACCCGCGACGCCTTTTGGGAGATGAAGAAAACTAGGGACGTCGCTAAGCCGCGCTACAAAGACATAATGATGCCCAAAAACACGCCGCTGCCAATGCTCATTGCCATCTTTGCCTTTACATTTGGTTTTGCCATTGTTTGGCACATTTGGTGGCTGGCGGCTATTAGCCTATTTGGAGTAATTACGACTATTATTGTCCGCTCCACAAACGAGGAGCCGGAATACAAAATTTCGGCCGCCAGGGTTGCCAAAATGGAAGCCGCTGCTAGGGAGCGTTACGCATGAGCCAAACTGCCACCGCCACGGTAAAGCAGACGTCGGAGCAGCGCCGAAACGACGAAAAAACCATTTTCGGCTTTTGGGTCTATTTGATGACCGACTGCGTACTATTTGCCAGCTTGTTTGCCACTTTTGCGGTGCTA
>DATKKU010000046.1:0-4208 GCA_035542755.1 Binatia bacterium
TGTGGAGCCGTGAAATTAAGATGACAGACGTACACTGGATTAATGGAGCGCCGAAAGCCGCCGACAAGTTAGCTGTCCGCACTCGCCATCGGGCCAAACTGATTCCGGTTGTCAGCTTATCAAAAACTAAAGCCGGTTGGACTGCCCAGCTAAAAGATGAATTACGGGCCCTAACACCCGGCCAGTCGGCGGTTTTTTATGCCGGCAAGCGGTGCCTTGGCGGCGGCATCGTCGTTTAGCTATTAGCAATTCTACGCAAAGTCGCCAGTGGTTGTTGCATGCGGGCCATGCGGATTCCATGACCATAAATAAATACGGCAACCTCTGTCTCAATGTCTTCCGGCTTGACTATTCCTAGGTGAGTTTCTACCTGTTCGCCAGCTTCAATCTGCTGTCGCATAGACGTCACTTTTTGTACAACTGCCATTCGTTCTTCCTCGGTCTCTATTTTTGCCAAGGAAGTTAAAAACTCTAACTCAACATCAGGCGGCAGACCAAATGACATCCTCTCCTCACCATTTCTACTCATTAATGCCATTAAATAACTAACGACCTAAACTGTCAATTCGGTTGGCTATGCAAGCGGGGCGCGAGGCTGCAATTTCGGGAGGTGGAATAGATAGGGTCGCCGTGGTATAAAGTCTATATGACTGAAGACGGTTCAGCTTTTTTATCAGAACCAGAGATACCACAGCAACATTTTCATGGCCCGGTTACCGAGCAGGACTATATAGAGGCTCAAAGTATGGATCCGGCGGATGTGGCCATGCTAAAACTGCGCATGGAGCGGGCTGAAGAGGAGCTAGCCAAAAGGGGGATTGACCCCCTAACCGGCCTGCTAAAGGGCGACGCCTTTATGCTGCAGCTTAAAAACAGACTTTCCCGACTTGGCCCGAACAGCCAAAGGGCGCGGCCTGACAGCGCCATGATTGTGCACATTGATGTGAAGGGTCTAAAGCTGGCCAACGATACCAACGGGCATCAAGCTGGTGACCAAATACTTAGAAACTCGGCAGACTTAGTCAGAGCACTTATAAGAGCCGACGAGGGTGATTTGGCCGGGCGATTGCACGACCACGGTGACGAGCTGGCTGTAGCTATATTTTTTAACTCTGACCAGATTAGCCACGAGGCTATGCAGGAATCTTTTAACGAACGTATGATGAACCGGTTGCGCGAAGCCGTAGCTGCTGGTCAAGTTAGCGGTCTAAAATGGAACAGCGCGCTATATGTTCACGGAAAGACTCCAGACCAACTTTTGCACGAGTCCGACCCTGTGGCGGAGTTACACCCGGGTAAAGTTCTAGAATTCCCGTCTAAGGAAGATTTGCCCAGCCGCGACCAGCGCGAAACGGCCGTCTCCTAAGCGGTAGTCTGTTGCGAGCTAGCGGGGTATTTGCGCCGATTTTTTATGCATGAAGCCAGCGCCCCAACCGCCATGCCGGCCGTGTGAGAAGCCAGGTCCAGGGTGCCGTTTTTTCTGTCAAAGTAGTAAGAAGCTGCGGTCATTATACTCGCCAGCCCAGCTCCGGCGGCGGCCCAGGCCTGCTTGCTTTTTGACTTGTCGGCTTTCCACCATTGGTCGGCTATTGCCTTCATAAAAAATGCGCCGACTATGGCCGACGGGCCTACGTCCATACCGTGGGCTTCCTGCCGGCTAAGCAGCTGCGCGTGGTCCACAAAACCATCGGCCGCTGTAGCTGCTACCTGTGCTCCTACCCCTATAGCAACTAGCTCACCAGGCCTGGAACCTGTCAGCAGGGCTGCCCCGGTTGCCGCGGTTACTTCGCCGGCGGCAATGGCAATATCCAGGTTGTGTGAGGGGTAGCCCAAATCATCGCTAACTTGAGGCGCCACTAGAGCCGACGGAAAAGCGGTTTCAATGCGCTTATCCCAGTTGGCGTCGGCATGCACCAGGCCCTCGTGCTGAGCATAGGCATTCATCAAAACTATGCCCAGCGGAGCGATTATGGCCGCTTTAGTTCTGTCTAGGGTTCTTAGGCTCTCGGTGTAAATTCTGGGCATGGTTAGACTATTATAAGGTTTCAAGCTTAGCGATAATGACCTCTTCAACGTCACCTTTGTATTTCTTGTAGCGCTTGGCTACGGGGCTGGAACACTGCATAACGGTTTTGCCAAACAGCCCAAAGCGCTTTTTTGCTTTAGGCCCGGCGCACGATTCTGTAGCCGCGGCAATCAAACGCTCTTGACTCTCCAAAAAAGTATCGGCTAGGTACAAATCCTGCTCGGCGGCAAACGAGGCCACGTTGTCACTTAGGATGTCCAGGCCCAGGCCAACCGCAGCAGGGGTATCATTAACTCCGCCCTCTTCGCTTACCGCTGCGTAAGTTATATCTCTAACTTCTTGGTTCATCCGCGCAGCGTCCATGCTCGCAAAGGCCTTGTCTACCAAACCAGGAATCAGCCCTTGCAGCTTCTGTATGCAGGCTTGGCGTTCTTGGTGAAAAGGGCAGTCAGCCAGGCACTGGGGCTCGGCTTCAGCTCGCACCGGGATTGGGTAAGAGTTACTCATAGGAGAGATTATTCAAAAATAGATGTATCAAGATTTATCGGACAAGAAATTAAAGCTTTTGCGCCCGGGCCATCAGTCCCAAAGCAGGTAGTGACTGCCGCTCGGCCGGCTTCCTTAGAAATGCTGCTATCGTGTTTGCAGGCTGCAACCATTTGGTCCTCGCATCTCTCAAGGCTACTAATAAGTGAGTCCGCCATGTTAATTTGTTGACCTCGATAGGCCGAGCCAGCACTGCCAACTGCGTCTACAAACTGTCCCAAGATATCTGCGGCTTGCGGGTCAAGTCCAGAACTTTCCGCAGATTCTTCAATTTCACTTCTTACAGCCACCGCCGTATCGTTGGCATCCATCCCCTTAGCCATTAAGTCTTTTTTGATTGCTTCAATAGACTCACGTCGCAACCTGAGTGCTATCGCGTATATGCAATCCTGTCTGCAACTTTCCATATTAAGCTAACTTTAGCATCTTTTATAGTAATAGTCAAATAAATCAGTTATCTGATAGAATAAAACAGATGACAGCGCAGGAAATACGCAAAAAATATCTGGAGTTTTTTGAGGCCCGCGGGCACAAGGTAATAGCTCGGGCCAATTTAGTGCCGGCCGGCGACCCCACGACCCTGTTTACGGGCAGTGGTATGCAGCCGCTAGTGCCGTATTTACTCGGCGAAAAACACCCCGACGGCAATCGCTTGGTAGACAGTCAGACTTGCTTCAGAGCAGAGGACATGGACGAGGTCGGCGACAATCGCCACACCACCTTTTTTGAAATGCTGGGCAACTGGAGTCTAGGCGATTACTACAAAAAAGAGCAGCTAGCCTGGGTGTGGGAACTTTACACCAAAGACTTCGGCCTTGACCCCCACCGGCTTTACGCGACGTGCTTTATAGGCGACGAGACAACCGGCGTTCCCAAAGATACCGAATCAGCGCAAATCTGGCAGAATAATTTTAAGCAGGCCGGCATTGAGGCAGAAATTATAGAATTTGACGCGGGTAAGGACTTACTTGCTGATGATAGAAACAAGATTTTCTTTTACGACGCTGGCAAAAACTGGTGGAGCCGTGAAGGTCCGCCATCCAACATGCGCGAAGGTGAGCCCGGCGGCCCGGACTCTGAGGTTTTTTATGATTTTGGTACGCCGCACGACGAGAAGTACGGTGCTCACTGCCACCCCAACTGCGACTGCGGCCGCTTCGGCGAAATAGGTAATAGTGTTTTCATGACTTACAGAAAAGTCGGCGATAGATTTGAACTGCTGCCTAAACCAAATGTCGACTTTGGCGGCGGCCTGGAACGTCTAGCCGCTGCGGTTAACAACAACCCAGATATGTTTCAAATCAGCCTCTTAAAACCGATTGTCGAGAGCCTTGAAGAACTGAGCGGCAAAAAGTATGATCAGCACCAGGCCAGCATGCGCGTAATTGCCGACCACTTGCGGGCCGCGACATTTTTAGCCGTTGACGGCGTTACGCCCAGCAACAAACAGCAGGGTTACGTACTGCGCCGGCTGCTGCGCCGAGCGATTCGCTACGCCCTGGATATCGGCATAGAGAACGAATTATGCCAAAGACTTGTGCCAGTCATAACCGAGCTTTATGCCGCTGATTTTCCAGAAGTCCAAAACCAAAAAGAGCATGTAACCGAGGCCTTTGCACGTGAGGAGAAACTGTTC
>DATKKU010000047.1:0-9520 GCA_035542755.1 Binatia bacterium
TCGTGGACCTCCAGCTCCTGCCCGGCGGCGTCGCCCTTCTCTACATAGCCTCGGTCTTGGATAGTGCCGATGGTCGGAGCATAAGTGCTGGGGCGCCCGATGCCCAGCTGTTCCAGCGTTCTAACTAGTGAGGCCTCGCTATAACGGGGCGCCGCCCGAGAGTAAGTCTCTAGAGCTACAGCACTTTTGAGCTCTAGTGACTGGCCCTTTTCCAGCTTTGGCAAAATAACATCGTCTTTACCGCCGCCGTAAGCCTTTAAAAAGCCGTCAAACACTAAAACTTCACCCCTGCTCACAAATTTTTCGTCGCGGCCGGAGATGTCAATTGTCACCTGAGTTATCTCAAGCTTGGCCGGGGGCATTTGGCTGGCCACGGCTCGGCGCCAAATTAGCTGGTAAAGCTTCTTTTGGGCGTCGTCGGCACCGGCAATCTCGCGGTCAACGTGTGTTGGCCGGATGGCTTCGTGAGCCTCTTGGGCGTTTTTATCCTTGGTCGTATATTGGCGGCTTTGACTGTATTTAGCGCCGTAGGTCTTATTTATATAGGTCTTGATAGCCTCAACCGCCAGCGGCGACATGTGCATGCTGTCGGTACGCATGTAGGTAATGTGGCCGTGCTCGTAGAGCCTTTGAGCCAGCGTCATGGTCTGACGGACCGAGAATCCAAGCCGACGGGAGGCTTCTTGCTGCAAGGTACTGGTAGTAAACGGTGCGCTGGCACTGCGGCTGCCAGGCTTTTGCTCTATATCGGCAACCTTATAGCCTGCCTTGCTGGCAGCTTCCAAAAAATTCTTGGACTTTTCTAGACTAGCTAGCTTCTTATTGAGTTCGGCCGGTAGTTCGGCTTTGCCGCTGTCAAAAACTGCCGTCACGTTAAAATCAACTTCCGGTTTGTGGTCGCGGATTTCGCGCTCGCGCTCCACAATTAGCCGCACAGCTACACTCTGGACGCGTCCGGCGGATAGCCCAGCCCGAATTTTTTTCCAAAGCACCGGGCTCAGCTCGTAGCCGACTAGTCTATCCAAAATTCGCCGCGATTGCTGGGCGTCAACCAGCTTCATATCAACGTGCCGGGGTTCGGTTATAGCCTTTTCAATGGCCGGCTTGGTTATCTCGTGAAAGACAATTCGGTTGGTCTTTTTTGGGTCCAGGCCGAGAGCCACACAAATATGCCAGGCTATTGCCTCGCCTTCGCGGTCTTCGTCGCTGGCCAGCCAAACCGTATGACCACGAGCCGAGCGCTTAAGCTCGTCAACAACTTTTTGTTTGTCGGGACTAATCTGATAAGTCGGCTCAAAACCCTTGGCAATATCAACACCCAGGTCTTTTTTGGGTAAATCCCGAATGTGGCCAAAACTGCTTTCTACTTTATAATCGCTGCCCAAATAACGGGCAATAGTTTTTGCTTTGGCCGGACTCTCTACGATTACCAGGTTTTTTGCCATGTACAGTTTTGTAGTTTAAAAGCCCGGACTAATATATGCAAACCGCTTTTAGTTTGCCAGCCACTGCCCTCCGCCGGCTGGCTTGATGTGGCCCCCCAGTTCCAGGGTGATTAATATAGTAGATATTGATTGGCCGTCCAGCCCACTTTTTAAAGCCAGTTCTTCTTGGTCGGCGGTGCCGCTGGCTATTAGCTGCAGCACTATCTCCTCCTGCTCCGTACCCCTAAAACTAGGCGTATTTTTGGCGGTAGAGGGCTTTATGCCCAGTTCAAAAAAGACATCGGACACTTCCGTAACCGGCAGCGCCCCGCTTTTTATCAGGGTGTTACAACCCTGGCTGCCGAAACTAGTTATGTTGCCCGGTACGGCCATTACTGTCTTGCCCTGAGCTAGGGCGAAACGAGCTGTGCTTAGAGTGCCGCTCCTAGCCGCCGCCTCGGTAATTAAGACGGCATCAGCCAGGCCGCTGACAATTCGGTTGCGCTCCGTAAAGTTAGATTTATGTACTACGTCACTCGCTGAATATTCGCTTATCAGCGAGCCGTTTTCAATTATTTGCCGCGACAGGTTGGTGTGCGAAGCCGGGTATATATTGTCTAGGCTAGTTGGCAAAATGGCTACCGTTGTTCCACCAGCTGCTAGCGCCGCCCTGTGAGCCGCGGCGTCTATGCCGTAGGCCAGACCGCTTATAATTACCACCCCCTTTGCCGCCAGTTTGGTAACCAACTTATCTGTAACATCCAGGCCGTAGGCCGAGGCTTTACGGCTGCCGACTACCGCCAGCTTGGGTCTGTCCAGCCATTGCCTTGGGTTGTGTCCCAGGTAATAAATTTGCTGTGGTGCGCGGTCAATCTGAAGCAACGGTTCAGGAAAATCAGGACTATCTCGCTTAAGGCTATTGACTTTCATAACGCTACATTTTCTAGTATTGACATCAAGACACTTTTTTGCTAAAATCGCAACTTGTAAGTACAGATTTCTGAACTTACGTACCTTATACCCCCTAATTCTAACTTTTAGTTAGATTGTTTAAGAGCTTTTTGGGAGTCTTAAGTAGTTTACCCTCCACTTAGATTCCTAGCCTCCGCGTCAGATCCCTACAGTTTTAGACTACAGCCTAAGCCTAATTAATGGCAAACGGTTACGTTAATAAAACTTTGGGGATATGGCGCGGAACTCTTAAACAAACTAACCCCTTTAACCTCTTCCCCGTTCAACGTGGGTAGGCGGGTCTGCTAACGCGGATGCATTTATTCTTCGGGATAAATCGGCTCAGGTAGCTTGCTTATTTTGCAGCACCTGCACGCTTCGCTGACGGTGGGTTGAAGGGAGTTTTTAAGGCTTAAACCAATCGCTAACTTAAAATGAGTGGAAGTTTGAGCCCAAAAATAGCCTCAAGCGGTGCCCACCCCCTCTTGAGGCTTTTTTTGATTCTTGAAGGACAACCTACGGTTTTCCGGGTAGCGCGCCTCTTGGGGTGAATCCAAATTCGGCCGAAGCCGAACCGGCGCTACTGCCTTTCCCTATTTATAAAATGTTGCGGGTTTCGTGCGGCAGCTCACCGCTGAAGATAAATTCGGTAATCATCACCCCAGACTCTTTTAAAATTGCCGGCACCTGAGTTTTTTCGGACTTAGTAAACTTATCAAGCACAAAGTCGGCGGCATCGGCTTTTTCGGCATACTCGCTACCTATACCTATACGAATGCGTCCAAAATCATCACCTATATGCGCAATCAGTGATTTTACCCCGTTATGGCCAGCATCACTGCCGCCCAGGCGAGCTCGGATTTGGCCAAACTTGATGGCCAGGTCGTCGTAAACGACTAAGGTTGAAGCGTTATATATCTTATAAAAATGCTGTACCGCTCCCGCGGCCTGGCCGCTGTCGTTCATAAATGTCGTCGGCTTGCATAAAATCACTCGGTTTTCACCCAGTTGAGCAGTACTCAGCAGACAGCTTAAGTCTTTTTTATTAATCCAACCTGGAAAGTCGTTACGAGCAGCAAAATCATCCAGAACCTCAAAGCCTACATTATGCCTTGTGCCCTCATACTCCTTGCCAACGTTCCCCAGTCCGATAACAAGTACAGTCTTGCTGGCGCTGATTTTATAAAGCGGTTCGCTGTTGCCGTAGTTCTTTTTCCTATCAAATAGGGCCATCACTAAAGTATAGATTAGCTTGACAATTATATAAACAAAGATTATAACTTTAAAAATTATGGAGCTTAGGAAAACCCCGTCACGCCGACGACGCATAGTCGTGTCAGCTATGGTTTGGCCCACCAAAAAGGATGGCACGCTTGACACGCTAAGTCCGGTGTCGCGAGATATTGAGGTTGTAAGTTCTAGCGATGAATTTTTTGAACAACCAGGTCAGCTAGACGAAGAGGTACGGATGATTCGCGACCGGGGGGACCAACCCTTTCCATGGCGCAGGGATATCGTATCACTAGGCCTTATTGAGTATCAGAGGCCCCGACAAGTCAGGCTTGGGCGTGTAGGTGTTCTGCATCTTGAAAGCTGGAAGACTGTACAAGCCTGGCCGCTAGAGGCTGGACCTGACATGCAAGTAGAGTCTAGTGTTTCTCTATAAACCAGAATTTTAGCGGCGTGCCGGGAAGCGGCCAGGCTTCGCGGAACTTGCGCTCCATGTAGCGTTTATAACTCCAGTGCAAAAACTTGGTATGACCGCCAAAGACCTTGAAGTTGGGCCAGTCCTGGTCGTCTTCTTGCACCATGTAGTTTAGCTTCGGAGTACGGCCTTTTAGTCCGGCTGGCGGGTGCTCGCGGATTACTGACTCTAGCCATTTGTTGAGTTCAGGCGTCTTAAAGCGCTGCTTGCGAGACTGGTCAATATCCAGCACCAAATCAAATATTTTGGTAACATTTTGACCAGTTACTGAGCTAGTAAAAATCAGCGGTGCCCAGGGGGCAAAGGCAAAGTTGGCAGCAATTTGTGGCGCCACGCTATCGTGAGTATAGGCGTCTTTTTCGGCACTGTCCCATTTTGTAACGACTAAAATCAGGCCCTTGCCGGCATCTTTTATCATGCCGGCTATTTTTTGGTCCAGCTGTACATTCAACTCGCTGCTGTCCATCAGCAGCAGGCAAATATCGGATTGCTCTATAGCCGCTAGGCTGCGCAGTACACTAAAATGCTCCACGCCTCGCTCAACCTTGCCGGCCCTTCTAATGCCGGCGGTGTCGGCTAGTTCTATCTCGCGTTCGTGATAACGGATGACCGCCCGATTAACGTCCCGCGTGGTTCCGGCCCTCTGAGATACTATGGCCTGCTGTTTAGCGCCCAGTGTATTAAATAGTGAGGATTTGCCGACGTTCGGTCGGCCCAGGATAGCCAAATGAATGCGGTCGGGGTCCTCATTTATCTTGGCCGGCGGCAGGTTCGTAGCAATCTCTTCCAGCAACTCGTCTATGCCCTGTTTCTGAGTGGCGCTGGTGGCAATTATTTTACTAATGCCCAGGCCCCGCCAGTCGTTTAGTTGCGCCCGGCTGTTTTTATCTATCTTATTAACCACCAGCAGCACCGGCTTGCCGGTTTTTAAGGCCAGTTTGCCCACTTTGCGGTCATCGGCGGTGATTGGCACATTGGCTTCGGCGACAACGACAATTAAATCAGCGTCAGCCGCAGCGTGCGATATTTGGTCCTGAATGGTCAGCTCAAATTCATCTTCGGCGGACTTAAGACCGGCAGTATCCACCAGCCAAAAGTCCCGGCCCTCAAAGCTTGCTTTAGCGGTAACCGAATCGCGGGTAGTCCCCGGCTCGTCGGCAATTATAGCCTCGCGCCGTCCAATAACGGCGTTAAATATACTAGATTTGCCAACATTAGCTCTGCCGACAATGGCAACAATACCTGCTCTGCTATTCACCCCTGTATTATAACCTTAAAGATATAAAAACTGCGCTCACAGAATTTTGAGCGCAGTTTTACTGATGTACTCTTGGTTTTTAAATGGCTGGCGGTGTGGTGTCACCCTCGGTTGTCGCCGGCGGGGTCTCTGGTGCCGGTTGGGCTGCAGGAGCATCAGCCGGAGCCTCGGGGGCGGCTGCGTCTTGTGCCGGTTCGGCCGGAGCGGAACTGCTAGTATCGCTAGCTGGCAGATTTGATGGCAGCGGTGTTCCGGAGCTCATGGCCATATTGTCGCTTGGGATTGCCGGAGCGGTTGAAGCAGCAGTATCGTCAGTAGAAGTGCTGCCAGCACCAGCAAAGCTGTCAATTTGGCTTTGAACTTCAGATTGTTCTTGATTGGTTGTTGGCTGAGAAGAAGTAGCCGAGTCGGCGGGTGTCCCGCTAACCGGATTACTCACGCCGTCACCAGTTGGGGTGTCGGGCGTACTTGGTGTTGTTGATGTGTCGTCTGGCACTTTCGCCTCGCTTTCTTGATTAGTTTGTACTTGGTTAGAATTCGCTACGCTTGTTGGCCCGGGAGATGTACTCGCCGAGGCGTCTGAGCTTGGTTCCAAAACCTCGCGCACCACTCGCACGAAATCTTCCAAGGTAACTTGGGATTTCACTAAATACTTTATCACGCCCAAGCGCTCGCCGCGAGCCCTATCTTCGGCTTGGCCCAGGGCCGTCATCATAATCGTTTTGGTCGCGGCCATTTCAGGTGTGGCACGCAGCGTTTCCAGCATCTCAAAACCGGACAGTTTGGGCATCATAACATCAGCGATAATCAGGTCCGGTTTTTCTTTCATGGCTACGACTAGGGCCTCTTCGCCATTGCCGGCGGTCACCGTATCGTAACCTTCAGCCTTAAGGCGCATTTCAAAAATTTCGCGAAGGTTGTTGTCGTCTTCAACCAGTAGAATTTTGGGTATTATGGTGGGCATCTATAATCCTTATGCTAAAACTATAAAATATTGTAGCATCATATCGTCAGTTCACAGAAGGACTTACTACGCTGGCTTGGTTTTTTTGCATCTGAAGAGCCTGCTCGTTAGTCAGGCGGGGCAAATTTATAAAGAAGGTGCTGCCCTTGCCCAGCTGACTCTCCACCCAGATTTGCCCTTTATATAGTTCAACAATCCGCTTACATATATATAAACCCAGGCCGGTGCCGCCTACGGTGCGGGTCGCCGAGCTATCAACCCGGTAAAATTTTTGAAACAAATGCGGGATGTCCTCGCTGGGGATGCCGGGCCCGGTATCCTGGACCTGAATTTGGATGGTCGTGGCGTCGCCGGTTAGCTTGACGACTACCGAGCCCTGCGGCGTGTACTTAATGGCGTTATCTATAATATTTTGAAAGACCTCGTTCATACGCGTGGGGTCAACAAAGGCATAGTAAAATGGCCGCACCACTTTGCCGCCGGCCACTTCTTTTTCGCTGCCGACCAGAAATTTGAGCTCCAGGTTGCCCTGCTTGGCATGAAATTCTTCGGCTTCTGTTACCTGCTCTATCAGCTCGCCCAGCTCTATAACCACCGGGTTGCTGGACAAGCGGCCATCGTCAGCCTTAGAGCTTGTCAGCAGGTCCTGGAACAGCTGCCCCAGGTGCTTAGTGGCCATTTGGGCCTTTTGTAGATAATTTCTGGCGTTATCGTCAATCTTAGTAATTTTTGGGTTGAGAGTTAGCGACAGATAGCCTTCAATGGCGGCAATCGGCGTGCGCATCTCGTGACTGGCAGTGCTGATAAAGTCCGACCGCTGCTGCTCCTGAGCTTTCTCGTTACTGACATCGCGAAATACCGCTACGGCCGTCTCCGGCGGCTTTTCGGGCGTTTCTACAACCGGCGACACCACGATAGATATGGCTATCTGGCGCCCGTTTTTAGAATTAATAACCGAATTGCTGTCGCGCACCGGCTTACCGTTGACCAGTGCTTGGGTAAAGGGGTGCTGCTCTGGCGGCAGCGCCGTCCCGCGGCTGTCAACCAGTGGCAAGACGGTTTTAAAGTTTTGGCCAACGGCTTCGGTTGCCGCCCAACCGGTAATTGCGGCGGCGCCCTTGTTAAAGACGTGGATAGTACCTTCGCGGTCAAACATTACTACCCCGTCGTCTATGGCGCCGAGTATAAAATCAGAGCTGCTGCGGCTATCTTTTAGAAACTTGTTGCTAACAGTCAGGCCGCCGCCGCGCTGGCTGCTAGTCCCGGCCGGTGATTTCTTGAATAAGCCCATCAGTTTCTAGTCTGTCCCACCATTTTTGATTTGTCTTATGCTTTTATTATCTGTTTTATCAGAGGATATTTCAACTCTAACCTCTTTTGACAAAAAACATGATTATCAGTATAATATATATAATGCTTAATCTTAGCTGATTAGGCAACGCATCTACGCCCGGAATCGGCTTCACTGTCGAGAAAGGATGGGTCATGGTAGCAATAGGAGTAGCCTGTCTGGTGGTCGGGCTTGGGCAAGCGGCTGTCCTGGCGTGGGCAATCCGCGCTCGACCTCGTCCGACTCTCAATCTCGAGATGATCGCAGTCGTCCTGGTTGCGGTTCTGGAGATGCTGGCCATCGGCATCGTGGCACTGGCCGCCTCCTAGGCTGTGTCGGTCTTTCGAAAAAGGAGTAAGTGTGCCTAGGAGACCGAGCGGCAAGAAAAGGCGCCTTCGCCCGGATACCGGCGACGGGTGCGCGAGTGCCAAGCTGTTCGACGGCGTATCCGAACGTTGCCGGCTGAAGCGCGATCACAAGGGCGACCACGTGGACATCTTCAACCGCAGCTGGAAGAACAGGTAGCCAACCAAAAAGGAGGTATCTCGTGTCTGATGGCGGCGGTGGTGGCGGTGGTGGAGGCCCTGAGCCTCCTGTCCCGCCCACTCCACCTGACGAGGGGCAGTAACTCCTCTGGGGGCGGCTTCGGCCGCCCCCTATTAATATCTAAGAGCTGTTACACAGCAGTTCAAAATAACGTGTAGAGCCAAACGGGATTTTTTGTTTGACCAGGCCTTTGGCCGGCAAAGATGTAGCAAAAGTTATGGTAAACTCGCCAAACTGTTTATTAATTTGGTCGACGGCCTCGGTTAGCCATACCTCGCGGTTGACCTCTTCCAGCAAACTGATCTGCCCCATATTAGACGGCACCAGGTTATAGCAGCTAACGCTCATCATCCTTACCCAGTCGTCACGCGGCCGGCGGTTAAACAGCAAAGATGCCCTAGTCAGCACGTCAGAGTTACTAAAAAACGGCTGGTTAAAGACCCGCCGCTCGTACCAGTGGTCGCCGTTAGCGTACATCAAATAGACAATCACGCCCCGAGCAGCCATATTCTTGTAACGCAGCTTCATGGCCGTAGTCTCGCATAAGTAGCTTAAGCGGGCCCGCAGCACCTCCTCGGAGGGCTGCCACTCGTCCATGACGTACTGGCGGCCAACGGTTTTGACGGTGCTTTCATAATCATCAACTTCCCAGCCCCGCAGGCGTTGGTACCAATCCTCGCCGCAAACGCTTTTAAACACCCGCCTAGCTAGTAGGTCGCTGGGTGCGTCCAAAAACTGCAAGCAGGTGTAAATGCCGGCGGCGTTTAGCCGGGCCTCGTTGGCTCTGGCGATGCCGGTCAGGTCGGTTAGCTGCAGGCCGGACAGTGTGGAGCGCAGGTTGCCAGCGTCTATAGTGTCCAGCCCGTCGGGTTTATTAAGTCCGGCAGCGGTTTTGGCCAGAAAACGGTTGGGCGCGATGCCCACGTTGCAGGTCATATATTTACCAATATCGTCTTTGAGGCGGGCTTTGATTTCGTAGCCGATGGCCTGCAGCGAGCGGGTGTTGAGTTTGCCCGTGCCGGCAAAGTTGATAATGCCCTCGTCAATGCTCTTCATATGCACGTCCGGCGAGTAGCTTTTCATAATATTGACCAGCTTTTGGTAGACATAGTGGTACTTGGGCGGGTCGGTCTCTACCAAAATCAGGTCCGGGGCGTGCAGTCTAGCTTCCGAAAAGCCCATGCCAACTTTAACCCCTGCCCGCTTGGCCTCGTAGCTGGCGGCTACCACACAGGCGTTTTTAGTTTTGCGGTTAGTTACGCCCACCGGCCGGCCACGCAAACTCGGCCTGGCCTGCTGCTCAACCATGGCAAAGCAGCTATTTAGGTCTATATGCATGACC
>DATKKU010000048.1:0-24728 GCA_035542755.1 Binatia bacterium
CGGCTAAGGGCAAATAGCGTGAGTAGCGGCCAAATCTTAGCGCTTGACCTGGGCCGGGCTAAGAGCGGTATTGCCAGAGCCTCAAGCGTTGCCCGGCTGCCCGAACCGCTAAAGACAGTAGCTACTGAGCAGCTGCTACCAACCTTAAAAGACATCGCCAAGCAAGGCGACATTGAAGCCATAGTAGTTGGTCTGCCGCGGGGGTTATCCGGCCAGGAAACCGAGCAAACGCGGTGGGTCAGAGATTGGGCTAAGCGCCTTAAGACCGAAATGCCGGGGACCAGCCTTTACTGGCAGGACGAGGCGCTAACTAGCCAGCAAGCCCAGGCCCAAGGGGCGCAAAAAGCCGATGAGGACGCCGTGGCGGCCAGTATAATATTGCGAGACTTTTTGGAGAGTGATGAAAAAACACGAAGCGAAATCTAGCCGGACAAAAAACTTTTTAAAGTCCTCCACCTTAATATTGGCGGCTTTGATTTTATTTACGGTCGGCGGAATTTGGGCGCTGCGCACCTGGTACAGTAACAGCCTAAAACCGGTCTCGGTGACGGCCACTAACTCTTCATACTTTACGGTCAAAACCGGCGCTAGTGTGCACGAGATTGCTACTGGCCTGCAAAAAGACGGGCTGATAAGGAGCTCCAAAGCCTTTGAAACTTACGTCCGCAGCAACGAGCTAAACGACAAGCTGCAGGCTGGTACCTATTCGCTTAGCCCATCAATGAGCACTAATGCCATTGTCAAAAAAATGGTGGTTGGCGATGTGGCCAAAAATCTGCTAACAATCCTGCCGGCGCAGCGTCTGGACCAAATAAAAGCGACCTTTGCCAAAGCCGGCTACTCGGCCGACGAAATAGCCGTGGCCTTTAACCCGGCCAGCTATCCAGACCATCCGGCGCTGACCAGTCTGCCTAAAGGCGCTAGCTTAGAGGGCTATTTGTATCCGGATTCCTTCCAAAAGCAAACCGATACGCCGGCCACAACAATTGTCCGGGAGTCTTTGGACGAAATGAACCAGCACCTAACGCCGGACATTACGGCCAGCTTTGCCGCCGAGGGCTTGAGCGTTTACCAGGGTGTAACAATGGCCTCAATTGTAGAGCAGGAGGCCGATGACCCGTCGGTGCAGCCCACAATTGCCCAGGTATTTTTGCTTAGGCTAAAACAGGGCATGGCGCTGGGCTCGGACGTTACGGCCTTTTATGCTTCGGCGCTGGCCGGCCAAAAACCAAGCGTTGATATTGACTCGCCTTATAACACTCGGATTCACACCGGTTTGCCGCCCGGGCCAATAGGCAATGTGACCGAGTCAGCCCTGCAGGCAGTAGCCCATCCAACCGCGACCACTTACCTGTATTTTTTGGCCGGCGATGACAAAAAAATCCACTTTTCGTACACCGAGGACCAGCACGAGCAGGACATTGAGCAATTTTGCTCCCAGGCCTGCGGCCACTAGGGGTTGATTGACCTATCCATCTGGTATAATAGGTGGCAGAAAAGAGGTAAAATGACACTCAACTCGGAGCCCCTTTTCTGGACCAGCCATCAAAGGCCAGTTCTATAGGAGAAGATATTCGTAAACCAAGCCTACCAACTACCTCTGTTAGAAGCGTTTTATCGGACGCTAGGCATTTAGTTGATTTTTCTAGTTTAGATAAGCGCACCCGCCGCCGTGTCATCCGTTGGGGGATTGTAGCCAGCAATGTACTGCTGCTACTACTGGTCAGCGTTTTTATTATGGCTAACCGCTCCACTAGCGAGACGGTTAGGGCTAGCACCGTTAACGGGGCTACAGCCACGGCTGACTCGGTAAGCAGCCCGCTGGACCAGATATCCTCTTCGCAGATTGCCCTAACGGTTGCCGAAGCCGCCCGTTTGCCCGAGCTCAACGCCGTGCGCAACCAGGCTGACTCTGACAGCCTAGTCCTTAGGGTTGTACCCAACGATTCTACCTCCGTTGCCAAGCCGCAGATTGTAGCTACCGCCGACAAGTCCAAGCAGGATATTAAAACTTACGTCACGGTGGCTGGCGACACTGTAAGCAGTGTGGCCACCAAATTTGGCGTGACGAGTAATAGTATCAAGTGGTCAAATGGATTGACTGGTGACAGCTTAGCGATTGGAGCCAAGCTGCTGATTCCGCCGGTCAACGGCATTGTCTACACGGTTAAGGCCGGCGATACGCCGGCAACTTTGGCTACTAAATATGGTGCCGACGAGAGTCAGATAATTGCCTACAACGACGCCGAGATAAATGGCCTGGCCGTTGGCGAGCAGATAATAATTCCTAACGGTACGGCACCGACGCCGTCTTATTCTTACGCTAGCTATTACAGCGGTTTGGCTTGGGGCACGGCGCCCGTATACAGCAATAATGGCTACGACTATGGCTACTGTACCTGGTACGTGGCCAACCGCCGGGCGGCTATGGGCAATCCGGTGCCCAGCAACCTGGGTAACGCTTATAGTTGGTACATTGGCGCCCAGTTTGCCGGCTTACCAACCGGCTCCACGCCAGCGCCCGGCGCAGTTATGGTGGACGCACCTGGCGACCACGTAATGGTGGTAGAAGTTGTTAATCCGGATGGTAGTTTTTGGATATCGGAGATGAATGATTACGGTCAAATTTCTATGACCGACTCCCGAGGTTATGGCGGCTGGGGCCGAATTGACTATCGCTTGATACCGGCTGATGCTGCCGGCAGGTATAAATTTATTTATTAGTAACGGGCATGTTCTAGTAAGCTATAGACAGATATGTTTGTTGATAGTGTAAGAGTAAAGCTCCAGGCCGGGGATGGCGGCAATGGGGCGATGAGCTTTAGGCATGATAAATTTAAGCCGCTGGGCGGCCCTGACGGTGGCGACGGTGGCGACGGCGGCGACATTGTTTTGGTTGCCAGCCGTAATCAAAATACGCTGGCTAACTTTAGATATAAAAAGTTACTTAAAGCCGAAAACGGCGGCGTTGGCGGCCAATCCAAAAAACACGGCAAAAGCGCCCCGGATTTACTGGTGCAGGTGCCGGTTGGCACGGTTGTTAATAGCGACGATGGAGAGCTGCTGGCCGACTTGGTTAAAGACGGCCAGTCTGAAGTAATTGCCTACGGCGGCAAGGGTGGTTTTGGCAATGCTCACTTTATAAGTTCCGTCCGCCAAGCACCGCGAGTTGCCGAAAACGGCGAGCGAGGCGACCAGCTAGAAGTCCAGCTGGAGCTTAAAATGATAGCCGACGTTGGCATTATTGGCCTTCCCAACGCCGGCAAATCTACCTTTTTATCGGTGGTCAGCAACGCTAAGCCAGAAATTGCCAACTATCCTTTTACCACCCTGCACCCCAACCTCGGCGTAGTTGATATAGACGGTAAAACCAGCCTGCTGCTGGCCGATATTCCGGGACTAATAGCCGGGGCCCACACCGGCAAGGGTTTGGGCGATGAGTTTTTGCGCCACGTGGAGCGCACCAACGTGCTGGTGCACCTTATAGATGTATATAACGAAGATTTGAAAGCTGCTTATCAAACCATAATGCACGAGCTCAAAAGTTATAAGGTGGAGCTGGACAAGGAACCTCAAATTGTCGTTTTGACCAAAGTAGAGGGCCTAGACGAAAAGCAGTTGGACGCTAAGCTAAAGCAGCTAAAGGCCATCGTTCCCAAAAACACACCAGTACTGGCTATATCCAGCCCCAGCGGCGAAGGCGTAAAAGAGCTGCTGCGTGAGCTTCAAAAGCTGGTTGATAAAATGCGGGCTAAAAAGGCAAAAGCTGCAGCCAAGGATAGCCTGCCGGTTATAAAACTAAAACCAGAAGACACCTGGACGGTTAAAAAAACAGGCGAAGAGTTTGTGGTAACCGGCAGAAAGATTGAGCGCTTTGCTAGCAGGACGCGCTTTGGTGACTATCACGCCGAGCAGCGGCTGCGCGATATTATGCGCAAAATGGGCATCGTCGCCGAACTGTCGCGCCAGGGCGCGCAAAGCGGCCAAAAAATTAGCATTGGCTCGCCCGAAATCGGCCAAATTGAACTTTGACAAAACTGTTGACGCACCACCGTGGGAGCCTATAATCTATACCATAAGCACTTACTGACAAAAACAAAAAAAAAGGAAAAAATGAGTCCAGACAACACAAATCAAACCGATACGGCCTTCAAGAACGTGGTCTTTACCGTTGGCGACCCAACTACGGTTATCGGCAGCCTGCCTGCTAGTGACGTAACGGTGGCCGTTAAAATTGGCGGCGACGACGCCGCCAGCCCGGACCAAATACAAGCCCTAAAAGATGCTGGTTATAAGATTGTAATCTGGCAAAGTGGAGCTAATGATGAGGGCGTTGCCGCGGTTGGGCAATACGGAGCCAGCGGTTATATCGCGCAGGCCGAAGGCCCGGGCCAGCTTGAGGCAGCCCAAAATGTATCCGCCCAAGTCACGGTTCCCAAAGCCCTGGTAACCAACGTTTATATGGGCAATGGGCAGTGGCCACCCGGCTGGATAGCCATGCCCGAGGCCTATCAAAATGCCGACCCCAGTGCCACACCTTCGGCGGTAATTGACCGTGCAAATGCGGCTGGCGCCACCGAAGTTATACCAATTTTTGGCGCCTATGACGGTTCCTCAGAAAACGCAGATGGCGCCAAAGTTCCTCTGCAAACCTATCTGAATGAGCTAAGGAATTCCGGAGTGAGTAACTTTGGAGTTTATCCGTTTTATTCTCTGACGGATGAGGAAAAGCAGCAGCTTACCGCCTGGGCCCAGAGTCAATCAACGACCGGCGCCTACGGCCAACCCCAACCACCGGATGCGGGCTCGTCCGTTTTGCTGCAGTCACACACTCAAGACGCCGGTGCGACGTGGGACACCAAAGACACGTCCACGCTTAATCAAAAGTACGGCGCCAGCGTCAGCCAGCACGG
This sequence comes from Binatia bacterium, assembly GCA_035542755.1. GTDB lineage: Bacteria > Patescibacteriota > Saccharimonadia > Saccharimonadales > UBA10212 > RYN-425. The sequence goes on from DATKKU010000048.1 coordinate 4,914, forward strand.
TTCTGTACTGGCAGCGCGTCCAAATGCTGACGGTACTAAGGAAATCCTGCAAATGAGCGACGGCAGTTACCAAACTGTTGATAAAACCACTGGTGCTTACGTTGGCGGGGCCGGCACTTGGGGCGATGGGGCCGGGGGAGGCGTTGGTGCCGGCAGCGGCGTTGGCAATCCAGGCTCATCCCAGCCGGGTAGCAACACAATGAGTACCCTTTCTCTTAAAACCGAGCCTGGAGTCACCAGTGTCTCTCCGGCGTCAACCTATGCTCCGGACCAAGTTGCCGCTGTTGGCGCAACGCATGGTAACGACATGATGGCAACTGCGCCATCTTCACCTTCTCCGCCTGCAGCGCCGCCAATCATGGCTCCAACCACGCCGGACGCTGTGGCTCGCTATGAGACGGAGAATTCTTCGCCACCTGCCTACACTGGCGGGGCAGAGCCCGTCAAGGTAGAACACTTAAATAACGGCGGCACCCTGACGACTACAGCCACCGGAGCGGAAATTGAACAAGTGCCGGGGCACAGCGCTTATCAAGTCAAGGCACCCGACCCGGTGCCGGCCGCATCTGCGCCAGTAATCATGGCTCCAACCACGCCGGACGCTGTAGCCCGTTATGTGGCGGCAAATTCTGCGCCGGCTCCGACGCCAGCCAGCAGCCCAGATCCCGCCATACAGAACGCCGTCAATAGCGCGGCGGCTTCGTACGCTGAGACCGCCAATGCAAAAAGCAACGATATGATGGCGCCAGCCATAACTTTGCCGGCTGCCACACCCGCCGATACTCCTCCGCCGTATGTACCTCCGCCAGTCGGCCACGGCCGCACGCTGGACTAGGCTCTACGGCTCTCAACCAAGCCAAACAGCTTGTGCATAAATTTTCCGCTTGGGTGCGAGAACAGATTGACGTCTGACTCTCAACACCTTAAACTTTAAGCATAAGTTCTTAAATAAAAAACCAAATCAAGCTAAAAAACGGCCATATCATGGAAGATCTATCAGCCACTAACGGAATAAACGAAATAATTGCTAAAGCTAATTTAGACCCAAAACTGGCCGCTAAGCTTGAAGTCCTGTCGCTTAGAATACACGCGGCCGGAGCCTTTACTGACAGCCACAAGCGGCTAGAGAGCATTTTTCAGGCCTATAAACAAAAATATGAGAGCGAAGCCGGGACTCAACCGGATGATTTGAGGCAGGCCAAAGAGGATATATCCAACCTACTCGCCGAACTAACCAGGCGCATAAGAATTGACCCGATGCTTGAAGGCGGCGAGCCGCAGCGCCAAACAGCTCTACAGCTGCTGGAAGACACGGCTTCGCTGATGAATCCAGAAGAGCGGAATGAGTTGGTAGGATTAGCCGGCCAAGACTTGCCTGAACGCGATGCTGGCCAAGTGAGGCGCCGAAGCCTGGAAACTAGAGACGGCGTGACTGAAGTTCTTTGGGAGCTGGCTACAACCTACGAGGAGGAAGCGACTGCTTATTCCGTTATCCCCAAACCTGTGCAGGATGATTTGTTTAAGGAACTTGACTATGCTTACGGTCTTTCTACCGAATTATTAACAGAAACTGCAGCCTGGCTAGAGCCGCGGGCTCAAAATGCGGCTGACAAACCGCCGGCCACGGGGGAATGACGTGAATATATACCCAGTAGTGCACATTAACGACCCAGAAACCGCAACTGCCCAGGCCGACATTGCTTTTAGCGCCGGGGCTGACGGTGTTTACCTGATTGACCATAGCTCCAACCCCTCGTTCGCTGACTTATTTGATACTTTTAATCTCGTTAAAGCTGCTCATCGGGACGGTTTTGTCGGCATCAACCCGCTAGGCGCTGGAGATGCCCTGGCTAGCCTAAGAGTCGTGGAGGCGGCCTATCACCAAGGACAATTGGACTTCATGCCTGACGGCCTATGGGTTGATAGCGCCAAAGCTGGTGTAAATATTGCCGGCTTTGACAGGCTTAATGCATTTAGGCAGAGTCATCCGGAATTACGAGGCGTCAAACTACTGGGCGGCGTGGCTTTTAAGTATACGAGCGATTACACCGAGGCGCCTGAAGCGGCGGCTGCAATGGCGATTGAGGCTGCTCCCTATCTGGACGTTATTACCACATCCGGCGAGGGTACGGGCCAACCGCCCCCGGTTGCAAAAATAAAGGCTATGAAAGAAAGGTCTGCTAGCAAAATAGCCATTGCCAGCGGCATTAGTATTGATAACGTTAAGGACTATCAGCCATACACCGATGAAGTACTGGTGTCTACCAGTGTTGAGACAGAACCATATTCTGGGATATTTGACCCCGGCAAACTCAGGCAGTTAATAGAGGCCGCCCATAGCGGCAAAGGGGCAGCCGGTGATTAGCTATATATAGACCACCGTAAAAAATAAAAAATGACAGCGTTTTTACTAAAATCAAAACCCGTTCCCTCGTCCAAGCCCGGCGTCGCCGAACAGCTGGACGCAAATGGCTTTGTTAAGCAGGCACCGCGTTTCTCTGAACAGGTAGCCGACTCATCTAGAACCAATTTATTCAGGTCAGCCCGTAGCCCTCAACAGATAACCGAGCATCAGGGATTAGTTGAACTTGATAGTTATCTAAAAAACGTATCTGAAACCCCAGGCTTACCCAATTATAAGATGGCTAAAAAAGCCGACCTAATGCGTAAAAACCTAAATTTCATAGGTGACAAGGAATATAACGAGGGCGCCAAAGGCCTAGCCGACAGCTGGAAATCATTTCTTGAGGCCGATCCCAAAAACCAAATAGCTGTTAGTACGAATATCTCCAATAGCAGTAGCTACGTCAAAAGCGATAAGGCTCTATTTGAGAAAGTATTAGGTAATTTTTCCGACGAAGAAAGGGCTAAATATAGCGGCCGGATTGTATCTAATCCCTCGGCTCTGACGGCCGATCCGCAAAACGCCAAGATTGTAATGCTGGATGATTGGACTATAAGTGGCCAGCAAATGAAAAGCGCAGCCGCAAAATTAATGGACGACCCCGCTACAGCCAAGTACGCTGGTCAAATTGAGGTAAATTTGGTAATCGCTTCGCCCAAGCATCTGGAAGGAGGCCTGACAGTATATACGGATGAAGGAGATAAGCGAACCTTACCAGTCAAATCTTATTACAGAGCTTGGGAATCGCCCAAGAGCGCTAACTATGCTGCCGGGGCCCATATTACCGGCACCCACTCCTCAGTTGATTACGATTTTGATCATACCATTACTGAGTGGCACGGCTTACTAAGTGACGGCGGGCAGTCGGTAGACAAGCCCACCCTAAGTGGAGTATTCAGGGAATACCGTGATAAGCAATTACCACTAGTAAATTCTATTGATGAAACTTCAAACAGCATTATAGATAGTAGCGGCCCAAAGCCGCCTAAATTATCGCTGGTTGGGTCGGCGGATGCGCCGGCCGTTGGTTCAGGAAACGGTTTAGTCCACAGCAAATTCGTTCCAGGCCAGACTGTTAAGGCGATTGGAGAAAACGGTGTGGTAGAAGACGGCTGGGTGGTTTCGCACGTAGACGATCTTGGCAACGTAACAATTGACAAGCCTCTAGAGGCTCCGTGGAATCATGTATATAAATCGCATATCATAGGCCCGAATCTTCTTCAAAATGCGCAAGAATATCCAGTTGGGTCTCAGGGCAGTTGGTATGAATTGCCGGATGCAGCCCACCCGGCCTCGGCTTCGCTTGATACATCCAGCTTTCCAGAAACAAGCACGCCGATTAACCCCGGAGAAGCTGGGGGTAAGGGCTATACAATTGGTCAAAAAGTAAAAGTTGTACGCAGTGATGGCATAGTTGAGGGTGGTTGGAGGGTAACGGGCGAGGAGACCAACGGCGCCTATACTGTCGCCAAGGCAGAAAATGGAGAACTGCTTACAAAAACAGCCACTGCGGAGGGCCTTGATTTTGCCCAAATCCACCCAGTGGGGGTTAGCGTTAGCGGCTTTAGTGAACCGAACGAAGTATCTGTCAACCTACAAGCTGCCGGGAGAACTACACCCGTTGGCACGACCACAGATGCAAGCCTATCTGATCATCTTGGTAGTTTTAGACCCGGGTTGAAAACTGTATACGGTCAGGGCGAACCGCCAGCGGTCGGGCAAAGCAATCTCAACGTGCAGTTGTCTGAGTCCAGCGGAGAGACACTTGAGTCTATAAAGAATCCAGCCAAAACTTCTAGCCGTGCCGTGATTCTTGGTGAGGACACCACACCATCATCTACAGATGTTGCATCTGCTCCCTCATCCGAGCCTGCCCTGGGCGAACCAGCACCCAAACCTACAACCATTGAACTAGGCAGCGCTCCATACTCTCCTAAAACTACCCTTGAGCCGACAGCTGATGAACCCGTTCTCAGCCCAACAAAAACTACCAGCCGAGCAACGATACTGGACCCAGGTTCCGGCAGACCGGTAGCAGCAGCCGAAGATGACGCTACAGATAAATTAGTGCGTATAGCCGAAGGCAGGGCAAAATCGGGCAGCTTAATTGGTCAAGGGGCTGGACCAGAAGGAGAACCAGTAACCATTGAGCTGGCCAAAGGCACATACACGCCAAAAGACGTGAGTACCGACGACGATGTCATTCCAAAAACCTCTTCCCGGGCTACAGACCTAAGTCACATTAAAGGCCCGGATGCTGCAGCTGACGACGGTAAAATAATCGTACCAAAAGGCTACACACCAAAAGACATAACCAATGACGACGATGTCATTCCAAAAACCTCTTCCCGGGCTACAGACCTAAGTCATCTTAAGGTCGGAGCCGCAGGGGGTGAGACGGCCGGCGATACGGCGGCAGAAATTTTTGACACCGCCGCTAAAGCTGGCAAGGTTGGTGCCACACTGGCCCGTTTTGGAGCTGCTGGCGAGACCCTTGCCCCGGCATTGGATGCGGCGGCAGGCCCCGAGGCCATGGTGGCTGTCCCGGTGGCAATCGGACTGACCAAGAACACGATTAGCACTGCCAAGAAACTTGAAAAGGGAGACATTGCCGGTGCCGAGAAGACATTTGCTGGCGGCGATTATACTGGCGCTACTCCGGTGGGGATGGAATTAAATGCCCAGGAAGCGCTCTCAAATGTGGCTAAGGGTGATTACGGGGCTGCCGCAGGAAATGTTTACCGGGCAACGGGCGTGGCGGCGGCAAAGGATATAACCGTCACTACAGCTAAGTCCGCTGCCGATACGGCAAAACTTGGCTACAATTACGCCGACGGCGGTAAGTTAGTGGGAGATATTAAAAAGGGCGATGTTACCGGCGTGGAGACAACTCTTTTTAAAGACTCTCTAAAGGTAGATCCTATAACCGCCGGGCCTATGCTATTGCACGCAACCGGAGTCACCTCGGGCATAGAAAGTGCGGCAGGGAGTGTGGCGAGTAAGGCTTATAAGGGTTCGGGTGCTGCATCAGCCGTTAAGGCCACTAAAGGGGTGGCAGACAGCGTTTATAAAGATACGGGTGCTGCCTCGGCGGTCAAGACTACCAAAAAAGTTGTTTCGGGCGCGGAGGGAGCAGTAAGTGGAGCCGCGGACAGTGTTTATAAAGGCTCGGGCGCCTCATCAGCGGTTAAAGCCGGCAAGGGACTTGCCAGCAGCGTTGGCGGGCTGTTTGGCTTTGGCGGCGGCTCCTCAAACAGCAACTCAAGTGTCTATGTGCCTCCGGCTAAACCTACAGTTCCCGGTTTGTCAGCATCCCAAACACTACCATCAAATGCTACTACTAGCCAGCTAATTGGCTGGGGCTGGAAGCCAGGTAAGCCAAATGCCTTTGGCGAGACTACCTGGACTAAAGGCGGAAACACTCTCAGTATTTCGGCAAGTGGTACGGGCACCTATATTAATAATTCTGGTGGTAAAGCGCACGGCGAAATAGTGACCATTCTTGACCCGCAGAACTTACGCTCGGCCGGGCACGCCGGAACGTCTGGGTCGTCAACCAGCCAGAGCAGCGTCGTATTTAAAACTACTTCAAAGCCAAAAACTACCACCAAGACATCCCAAACCGATGACCGCTATAGCAACCACCCCACTAGCGGCCTAGCTACCACTTCAAAAACCGTATCTTCCGGCAGCCGTACAACTAAAGACGTGACCAAAACTAAAAAAACGGCGGTGCCGGATAACCTATTTACCAACACTCCTTTTGGCAACATGGTGCCCAGCCCGAAAACCAGCAAGACATCTCAAACCGACGACCGGTTTGGCAACCATTCCACCGGCGGCTTAGCTACCGGTTCTAAAGTCGGGCCGGCCCCACCAACCGTGCAACTAGTACCATATAAAACATCCGGTCCGGTAGCCCATGACTCGGCCCACATATATAAGACCGAAACCGGTGTGGCTTACCACGGGGCAACTGGTGTGACCAAGACAATATTTATGGACGGCGCAGCATCATTCGTTAAAGATGGCAAGGTTATAGCTACCGAGCCGGCAGGGACCGAGACAGTATTGCTGCCAGCCAAGGCCCATTCTGCCAGTGCCGCCCCGGTCTACGCAGCACCTGTCTACGTGCCTCCGCCACCACCTCCGCCACTGCGGGTCACTTCCGCTAGGCCGGCTAACTGGGATACCCACACCACCAGCGATATTGAGGCTACCGAAACCAATCAGACGCTAACTCTTGGTGGGCATACCTATAAAAACGTCACCGTAATAAGGTTTACCGACGGCAAGGCCACCTTCCAGGTCAACGGCAAAATAATCGGCTATGGCGAGACCGGTACGTCAAGCGGAGATGGTCAATCGGACGATTCTACTGGAACAACTGTGAAGCCCAAGGCAGCCGGTAATAAAACCAGCAGTGATAGTTTTGATGACGACCGCGCCAAGCAGGCCAGTTTAATAGAAAAGTCCGCGCCGGCCGAAAAAACAGTAAATCTTGCCAAGGTTTATGAGGGCGGGGCCCAGCCGGTCAGCGCTGTCCGGCTTAAAAGTGGAGCCATCCTTACCACCACCGCCACCGGCGCCGTGGTAGAAACAACTACCACCGGTAACTCCTATACCGTCAAAGCTGCACCAGTTACACCACCGCCGGCCTGGAATACTTCGGGTGTGGCGCCGGACCTGGGTGGTTTGGGTGGCAGCGACATAGCCGAACACGGCAGTGCCCTGGCGGTTCGCGACAGCCGAGACGGCAATAGCATTATCGTTCAAATGAGTGACGGCACTTATCAATCTATCAACATGCAGACCGGAGCTGTTAGTGGCGCTGGTACTTGGGGCGATGGGCAAGGCGGCGGTGTAGCCCAAAACGGCGTCGGCGCAGATCCAATCCTTTATGCTGCGGCTCAGCAAACCGCCGATACGACGGCCACTAATTATGCCAGTATTTCTAATATGAAAAGTGAGGACATGACAGCCTCACAGGCCGACGCCGCGGCTCAAACCACGGCTGCTCAAGTGGCTGCCGCCAACACTCGCCTAGCAGATATCAATAATAAGATGCAGGACTCTATGGCCTCGGCAGACTCTACTGTCACAACTCAGCAACAAATGGATGCCGCCAACCACTACGCTGCCATCTCTAATGCCAAGAGTCAGGACATGACGGCTTCGCAGGCCGACGCCGCGGCTCAAACTACGGCTGCCCAAGTAGCCGCTGCCAACACCCGTCAAGCCGATATCGCTAATAAGGTGAATGACGGGGCGACTTCGCAGGCCGACGCCGCTGCTCAAATAACCGCCGCCCAAGTGGCCGCTGAGAATACTCGCTTGGCAGATATCAATAATAAGCAGCAGGACTCTATGGCTACGGCTCCGCCCCCGCCACCACCCACTCCGGTGACTATGGCTCCAACAACGCCCGACGCCGTAGCAAGATACATGGCGGCCAGCCCTCCGCCAGCTGCGGCAGCTGCGCCGCCCCCGCCACCACCCCCGCCTATAACCATGGCTCCGACCACCCCGGACGCAGTTGAGCGTTACATGAATGCAAACAGCATTACCCTGCCGGCTGCTACGCCTAACGATACGCCTTCGCCAGGCCTAGGTAGTTTTAATCCGGCCGATAGCACGACTCTGCGTATGACCCATGGGCGCGCCATGCTTGAATAGTTTTCTAGGGGCTTTAGGCGGTCTTGGTAATTTTTCTCCAGGCCATACGCATGCCGGGTTCGGTGGCGTTTAGGTAGTTGGTATAGGTAGTGCTGCCGTTATAGTGCTTGGCTATCCAGGTCAATTGTTGCTGGTCGGTTAGATTCTTGGGCATTTCTGCCAGGACCTTTTTTACGGCCTGGGCGCCGCGGCGCATACTCTGCATTTCACTGAGCGGATGGGTATCTCTAACCTGCATTATGCCGGTAGAAATGTAAGCCGGCCGCCTTAGTAAGTAATAGACTCGCTCGGCTAGGCGCACCGCCGGCGGTCTGGCAATATTTTCGGTAGTGGCTATGTGCAGCACAAAGAACCACTCCTCGGCATTCATTTGCTGACTTAAACTACGATAAGTACGGTGAATTTTGATAGCACTGGCCGCCACCCAGGCATTATATTTCTTGCCGGCTAAGGCCCTCCATTTTATTAAGTAGACTTCCTGAAATACCACCAAGCCAATGGCTGCCGCGTAGGCAGCCGGCGTTTGATATAACAGCAGTGTCACGGATATTAATATAGCGGCGTCATAATAAGGGGTCGGCTGAGTTTTGTTGCGGTTAAAAATGCTAAGAAACAGCAGATGCATTACTGCCGAGCTTAAAATCACGACCAGTATGTAGCTGCTCAGGTTGTTATGCAGCAGCGACAAAACTATGGCTAGACCAGAGCCCAGTCTATAACCGGCAAATTTTTTAGCGGCCAGGGGATCGCTATAGGTAATTAGCGTTGGGTCAAAGCCGCGGATTTTGATTAAGCGCCAGCACAGTACCAAATAGCCCGCGGCAGTAGCCAAAACCAGGAGTATATATAGGTATAAGTTCACGCTAGTTTAATTTTAGCCTCTGTTTTGACTAAATCGTAAATGTTTATAACAAACCTCTTGACTTAAGGTGTTAAACGTTTATAGTTTGTAGCATAAGCATTTAAACAAAAACACTATGAGGCAAAAGTAAGTGGCGTTTTTTTTCAGGCGGAAGAACAAGCCGGTTATTCAATTTACCGACCCGACGGGCCCGATAGGCGATAATGACGCTGTGCCGAGCGGCGCACCAGCTCCAACACCAGCCTTGGCAGAGCAGGGGATTAGTGCGCTGTCGCCGTTAGTCCAACCGGTTCCCGCTGCACAAAAGATTGATGAGCAAAACCTACCGCAAATAAGTCCGATTTCAATGGCCACAGAAGCCAGCGGACCACCGACTGCCTACGGCGGCTTTCCGGGCATACTAGAACACCGTTCTACTGGCGTTTTGCCGCTTGGGGCAGGCTACGGTGGATTTCCTCTACATGACGGCTTTCCCGGCTACGGTGGTTTCCCCGGCGGCGGGTCCTACGGTGGCTTCCCTGCCTACGGTGGTTTCCCTGGCGGCGGGTCTTACGGCGGCTTTCCGCAAGGCGCGGCGAGCGGCGGGGTTCAGCAGGACATCACTTACGCCGGTTTTCCTGGGTTGTCTCCGTCTGATGGCAATAAGTCCTTGATGGACGTCGACCCGTCCACACTAAAGCCCATACCTGGCCTGACAGGGCAGTTTACAACCGGCTACAACATGGGCGTAAAAGACCCAGTTACCGGCAACTGGGCAGTGGATTACGATGTTTATGATTCCGGCGGCAAGTACCTGGGCCAAAACCAGGACGTTAATATAAATGGCGTAACAACTAGCAGCGGCTACAGTTATGGCTCAATTCCTTCCAGTAATATTGAACTTGGCTCCACACCGGGTGCGGTAGTGGCCTTTCCGTTTCCAAACCCCGCAGGCGAGACCTATCCAGGAATTAACGGCGTTGCCATAATGGGCCAATTTGATAAGGGCGAGCCCGACGTGGTTATCGGTGGTACTACTGATACTTCTTACAGCGGCTTTCCGGTGGGCGGCTCAACCAGCTCGGACACCTCTTATGCTGGCTTTCCGGGTGGGGGCACCGATACCTCTTATGTTGGCTTTCCCACAGCGCCCACAGCTACAGGCGCTGCCGACCCCACTCAGAATAACGGCACCAATCCGGTTGATTCTTCGGTTGCTGCCACACTAACCACTACCCCGGTCGTGGCTGATTCGCCACCGCCGTCAACCATCATAAGCCCCGATTCAAACCCGGCACCGGCTGCCTTAACCCCAGTAGCTTCAGCTGAACCCGCCTCGCCGCCGCCTGTAGTCACTACTCCGGCAAGTTACGGAGGTTTTGCCAGTCCCGGCTCCGACCTTGACCCGGCAATTAAAACGGCAATTAGCACAGGTCAATCGTACAGCGGTTTTCCTAGTGGTGGCACAAGCGTAGATCCAGCAATTAAAACTGCTGTTGATAGCCAAGCCGAACAGTATGCGGCAATCGCCAATCAAAAAAGTCAGGACGTGATGGCGGCCGCCGCTCCACCTCCCCCGCCGATAACTATGGCCCCAAACACACCGGATGCCGTTGCTCGATATGTCGCTAATAATCCTCCAGCTTCAGCGGCGGCTCTCACCTCGCAGACCAGCAGCCTAGACCCGGCAATCAAGGTAGCTGTTAGTAGCCAAGCCGAACAGTACGCCGCAGTCGCCAACCAAAAAAGCCAGGACGTGATGGCGGCCGCTACGTCGGAAGATTCTCTGCACAACGCGCCCAGCACGCCTACGGCAATTCAGATACCCGTAAAAACCATTGATACACCGACTGTTAACCCAGGCATTACTTTACCGGGAACTACCAGCGAGACTGCCCCTCCGCTAGGCCTGGGCGCTGCCGACCCAAGTAGTTCGGCTACCCGCATCTCCGGTCGCGGTGGCCGTATGACTCTGGAATAGTTTAATTATGGCTGACGTGAATCGTACCGTCATCGGTAACGGTTGCTTGTTGGCTGGCGGTTAGCCTCTCCTGAAGCTGGTGGTTTTCTTGCTGCAATTGGTTGACCAGCTGTTGAACTTGCTGCTCGTGCGCCACCTGAGCGCTGTCAACCTGCTTGGCCGCTTCGTCAATGTCGGCAATTTGGCGCAGGTAAGCATCTAGTCCGCCAAGCTCCTCAACTCGTCTAAGGTGACCCTCGTCCATAACGTAGATAGTATCCATAAGGCTGAGCAGGGCTTTGCGGTGGGTTACCATCAGCACTGTCCGGCCGGCTATTAATCTTTCAATGGAGTCACGGATATTGACCTCTGACTTGCTGTCCAGTGCCGCTGTCGGCTCGTCCATACAGACTATCGGTGCGTTTTTAAGTAGTCCGCGGGCGATAGCAATGCGCTGTTTTTGGCCACCAGAAAGCGAATTGCCACCTTCGCCGGCCGGCGACTGAAGCCCCAGCGGCAAACGGCCGGTAAATTCTTTTACGTTGGCGGCTATTAAGGCGTTATCAATTTCTTCGGAAGTTATGGTCCGTTTGACGTCACCATCCTGCAAGTTCTCAAAGATGGTTTCGTTAAATAGTTGCGGCGTCTGGCTAATCCAAACAATTTTTTGGCGCAGGTCCTGCAGCGAGACAGTCTGGATATCTACTCCATCAATCAAAATGCGGCCCTGCAAAGGTTCTATAAACAGCGTCAAAAGTTTTAGCAGAGTGGTCTTGCCGCTGCCGCTTGGTCCGATGATTGCCACCTTTTCCCCGGCCTCAATAGTCAGATTTACGGCCTTTAGCTGGGTAACGTCGCCGTAAGCGTAGGTGACGTTCTGAAATTCAATCTTGCCTTCTACTGCCGGCAAGTGCCGTTCGCTGCGCAGGTTTTCAATGCCTTCGTGGTCGGTCAGCACTTCGTAAACTCGGCTGACATCAACCATTTTTTGATTACGCATGGCAATCTCGGTGGCAATTGCTTCTATGGGCCCCAGCAGGTATCCCATGTAGGTCATAAAAATTAGCAGCTGACCAAGAGTCATTTTTCCTTGCAGGGCCGCCGAGCCGCCAAAATACATAACCGCCGAAGTGCCCAAAATAATCAGCAGGCTGTTAGAAAATCGGTAAAAGCGCCCCAGTAGCAGCGCGTCTTTAGACAAAACGTAATTTTGTTGCCAAAAAGAGCGGGCCTTACTAATTTGCTTCTCCTCAAGAGTAAAGGCCTGCAGCGTTTCGGCGTTGTCTACAGATTCAGTAATGGTGGCAGAGGTTTGGCTGGCATTTTGGGCCAGCGCTCGTGAAATTTTGCCCAGCCTAGGCCCAAAGACCCTAATTAGGATGAACAGAAACGGCACCAATATGACCGAGACCAAAGTCAACCTTACATTAAAGGTAAACATTATGATTAAAATTCCAACGACCATAATGACCGACTGGACAATTGACGAAGTGGTGTTTAAAACTAAATCGGCCAGGCTGCTAGTTAAAACATTTTGTCTGTATATATAGTCGCCCTTAGCAAGCCGCTCCTGGTGATAAAGCGGCAGGTGCAAAATATGGCGAAAAGACTCTTCTTTAATGTCACGGTTTAGGATAAAACCCAGTCGCAGCATAAAGTAATCACGCAGCGTGCCAAACAAAATTCCCAGCAAAAAAACGCAGATAGTCAGAAAAGAGGTGATTAGTATCAGCTTGGGAGTGTGTGGTTGAGCGAAAGGCGCCAGAAAGTCCGGCACTGGCACGTTGCCAAAGCCGGAGTCCACCAATATTTTGGTCGGCCAGGGCTGCAACAGCAGCACCGAAGAACTGAGCACGCTCAAGGTTATCAGCAGAATGGTAGAGCCCAGAGCCTTTCGTTTGTATTTGCCCAGCCACTGTTTAAAATCAGTTTTTTTATGGACGCGTCCATGCGTTGCCATCCAGCCGTTGGTGGCCTCAATAACTAAATTGATAGGCCAGCCCTGCTGCACCAAAACAGAAGCAACATACTGGGGCGGCACGCCGCTGGCGATGGCTTTATCTATCGCCACGTAGATTTCTGGATTCATAAGGCTTTAATCGCCCACCGTAAACATTAGCTTTATTATAACGAACCTCGGGGAAGTAAAGAATGCTAAACTGGCTTTTATGGTAACCAGTTTTTATTTTTATGATCTTGAGACAAGCGGCATTGACGCAAGGTCCGACAGGGTGATGCAGTTTGCCGGGCAGCGCACCGATATAAATTTAAAATCCATTGGCCAACCTGATAATTTTCTAATAAAAATGACGCCCGACATTTTGCCGGACCCTTACGCCATTTTAATAACCGGCATAACGCCGCAACAGACCCTGGCAGACGGCATGACCGAAGCCGAGTTTATGAAATACTTTTTAGGAAAAGTCGCCACCCCGAACACTACCATGATTGGCTACAACAACATCCGATTTGACGACGAGTTCATGCGATTTATGGCCTGGCGCAATTTTGCGGACGCTTATGAGTGGCAATGGAAGGATGGCCGCAGCCGCTGGGACCTACTGGATGTGGTGCGGATGACTCGGGCCCTGCGGCCAGAGGGTATCAAGTGGCCGTTTGCCTCTGACGGCAAACCCAGCAATCGTCTGGAACTGCTCAGCAGCATCAATAAGTTGTCGCACGCTAACGCTCACGACGCCCTGAGTGATGTCAACGCCGTGATTGAGCTGGCAAAACTTATAAAACTAAAGCAGCCAAAACTGTTTGACTACCTGCTCAATATCAGAGACAAGCAAAAGGCCGGTGCACTGGTAAGTAGCGGAGAGCCATTTATATATACCAGTGGTCGGTACAGTAGCGAAAATGCCCATACTACCGTGGCCGTGAAACTGGCCGAGTTGCCTGATAAAAACGGCGCGGTTGTTTATGATTTACGAATAAATCCTGCCAAGTTTGCCGACATGAGCGCCGAGAGACTAGCCCAAGCCTGGGGAACCTATGGAAAAGACACGCCTTACTTTCCGGCCAAGGCCCTGCGCTATAACCGCTGCCCGGCTGTGGCGCCGCTGTCGGTACTTGATAGCGCTAGCCAGCAGCGCCTTAATCTAGACCTAACCAAAATCAAATCCAACCGGGCGGCCTTGCCCAAGGATTTTGGAGACAAGCTGTATAAAGCTGCCGAGCTAATGAAAAAGCAAACTCAGCCTCAAATGATGGTTGACCCGCAGAGCGTTGACCAGTCTCTTTACGAATCATTTGTTAGCGGCCCCGACAAGGTGAAAATGAGTGCCATCCGGGCGGCCACCGGTCAGTCGCTGGCCGAACTTCATGTTGAGTTTAATGACGAGCGCCTGCAAGCTTTGCTGCCACTTTATAAAGCCCGTAACTATCCTAAGTTTTTAGACCCCGATGAAACAGCCGGCTGGGAGAAATTTAGACAACAAAAATTGATGAGCGGCGGCCAAAGCAGTGCGCTAACAAAGTATTTTAATAAGCTTGACGAACTGGCAGCCAGTTCCGCTGTAACTGACGAGCAAAAGTACGCGCTTGAGGAGCTGCGACTCTACGGGGAGTCAATCGCACCAATTGACTAAAGCCCATTAGCCTAAGCCGCCAAATAGCCTTACGGCGTAGCAACATCAATCTGTACGGCGCGTGCAAGGAGCGCCTAACAAGGTGCCGGTTCCAGATAGCTAAGCAATCAAGCACTAAGGCCATAAGCAAAACCTGTTCAAACGAGAGTACTAAATTAGTGTCGGGAATTTGGCCTAATACCAACAGATATTCCAGCATAAAATACTCCTAGGCGGCTTTGTTTGATTGACTTATTAAGGTGGCGCAGCCTCAGCTCAATTTCTGTCAGGCGGTAGTTCAGCTGCTGGCTATGGAGTTTTATCTCCAAAGCCAAGAAGACTGCCGTTAATGCCAGCAATATCTCCGCGAAGGTAAAGTAAAACTTTGTGCCAGGTACCTGGCCCAAGATTAAAAGAAACTCCAGCACTGTTGCCTCCCAGCTAACGCCTTGAAATCTGCCCGGAATGACCAAACTTTGTGCAGATTGTATCACTTTATTGCTTAATCTTCAATAATATATAACTATTATATATTGCTAGTGTTTTTCTGAGCTTTAGTGCCCACAGTCTGGAAAAAAATGACAAAAACCTGTATAATCACTCGGCTAAATGGCAGAGTTTATACGAATTAAAGGCGCAAGGGAGCATAACCTTAAAAACGTTACGCTGGATATCCCACGCGAAAAACTAGTGGTTATTACCGGACTTTCTGGTTCCGGTAAATCTTCACTGGCCTTTGATACTATTTATGCCGAAGGTCAGCGCCGCTACGTGGAGTCTCTGTCTGCCTATGCCCGCCAGTTTTTGGGGCTTATGGAAAAGCCAGACGTTGATCAAATTGACGGCCTAAGTCCAGCTATCAGCATTGACCAAAAATCTACCAGCCGCAACCCGCGCAGCACTGTCGCGACGGTCACAGAAATTTATGACTACTTGCGTCTTTTATATGCCCGGGTTGGCATTCCGCACTGCCCAATTTGCGGCAAGCCGGTCAATCGTCAGACCTCTACTGCTGTGATTGAAAAAATATCTAGTGGTCAAAAGGGTGCTAGGCTGATGATTCTATCGCCGATAGTGATTGATAAAAAAGGCGCTTTTGAGCACATACCGGCCGAGTATCAGCGTGGTGGCTACGCAAGGGTAAGGGTAGACGGCGTGATTTATGCCCTGGACGAATTCCCGGAGCTTGATAAAAAGTATAAGCACAACATTGAAGTTGTGGTTGATAGGCTGGTCAATGACAAGGACAGCCGGGCCAGGCTGGCTCAAAGCATTGAGCAGGCCTTTGATATATCCGACGGTTTGGTAATTGTTAACGATGCCGATGAAAAAAACGACACGCTCTACAGCCTAAAATATGCCTGCCCGGATCATCCGGACGTGGCAATTCCCGAACTAGAGCCGCGGACCTTTAGTTTTAACAGCCCGCATGGTGCTTGCCCAACCTGCACTGGCCTTGGCAGCCGGCTGGAGGTTGACCCGGAACTCGTGATTCCCAACGGCCGCCTAACTATTGCCGAGGGCGCCATCCGGCCCTTTAACCGCATATCGGTTGATGCCTGGTATATGAAAAAGCTGCAAGCCGTAGCCGAGCGCTACGATTTTTCTCTCCACCAGCCCACCAGCCAACTGACGCCTGAGCAAATGAAAATTATTATGTATGGCACCGGCAACCAAACCTACCGCGTTAAGCTGGGTCCCGGGCGCAACTTTGAGACTACCTACGAGGGAGTAATACCCAACCTGGAACGCCGCCACAAGGAAACCGAGAGCGAATTTATGCGCCGCGATATAGAGCGCTTTATGCAGGAACGGCCTTGTCATGCCTGCAACGGCCGACGATTGAAGCCCGAAGTTCTAGCTGTGACCGTTGCCGACCAATCAATTATGGATATCTGCGAGCTGAGCATTGATGACGCGCTAAAGTTTTTCATGTCGGTAAACTTAAGCGAGTCACAGACAACCATTGCTAAGCAAATCCTAAAAGAGATAAATGCCCGGCTGCGATTTTTGGTAGATGTTGGTCTTAATTACCTAACCTTAGCCCGCGGCGCGGTTGGGCTTTCCGGCGGCGAGGCTCAACGCATTCGCTTGGCTACTCAAATCGGCTCAGGCCTTCAAGGCGTGCTTTACGTACTGGACGAGCCCAGCATTGGCCTGCACCAACGCGACAACAATCGGCTGCTAAAAACGCTGGAGCGCCTGCGCGACATAGGTAACAGTGTGATTGTGGTTGAACACGACGAGGAAACCATTCGCCGCGCCGACTATCTTGTAGACATTGGTCCTGGCGCCGGCATCCACGGCGGCAAAGTTGTTGCAACCGGCACGCCGACTACTGTCGCCAAGACGGCTGGCAGCGTCACAGCCGATTTTCTGAGCGGCAAGCGAACCATCGCCACACCAAAAAAGCGGCGCCCTGGCAACGGCGGCCAGCTTGTTATTAGAGGAGCGCGCGAAAATAATCTAAAAAATATTGATGTATCCATTCCACTGGGCGAGCTGGTTGTAGTCAGCGGTGTCTCGGGCTCTGGCAAATCCAGCCTGATTAACGACATTTTGGCAAAAGAACTAAGTGCCCGGCTTATGCGGGCTCAAACCGTACCCGGTCTACACGACGACATTGAGGGTATAAAACTACTGGATAAAGCTATCGTAATTGACCAGTCACCAATTGGCCGTACACCACGCAGTAATCCAGCCACTTATACGGGAGTGTTTACGCCAATTCGCGACCTGTTTGCCCAAATGCCCGAGGCCAAACTGCGCGGCTATCAACCCGGGCGCTTTAGCTTTAACGTCAAGGGCGGGCGCTGCGAAAACTGCGCCGGTGACGGCGTGATAAAAATTGAGATGCACTTTTTACCGGACGTCTATGTGGCCTGCGAAGTCTGCCACGGCAAGCGCTATAACCGCGAAGCACTGGAAATTCATTACAAAAGTAAAACCATCAGTGACGTGCTGGAAATGACCTGCGAGCAGGCGCTTAGTTTTTTTGAAAATATTCCCAGCATCGCCCGCAAACTCCAGACTCTTGTAGACGTTGGACTGGGCTACATTACGCTTGGCCAGCCAGCGACTACGCTTTCCGGCGGCGAGGCTCAGCGGATTAAACTGGCCAGCGAGCTGTCGCGGCGCCCTACCGGCCGGACATTGTACATTTTGGACGAACCGACCACCGGGTTGCACATGGCCGATGTTGAAAAACTCCTGGACGTCCTGCACGCTCTTGTGGATGCTGGTAACAGCATTGTAGTTATTGAGCACAACCTTGATGTCATTAAAAGTGCCGACCATATCATTGACATGGGTCCGGAAGGTGGCGAGGCCGGCGGCCAAATTGTCGCCACCGGCACGCCCGAGCAGGTGGCCAAAGCCAAAGGCAGCTTTACCGGTCAGTACCTGTCCAAAATGCTCAAAAACTAGCGCTTGCGCCTAATAAAATAGTTGAATTCGTCGCGCAGGGCTGCCGCAAAGGCGTGGCGGCGTTCTTTATTGACAAGAATTTGGCCAAGTACAGAGCCAGCGGTTACGACCATGGCCAGAACCAGTAAGTAGACGATGTACTTATCAACATTAGGAATTTGCCGGCCAAGCCAGAAAGACGCGAGGGTAACGCTGAATGTCCACAAAATTCCGCCCACGATGTTATAAATGTGGAAGCGGCGTTTTTCCATTTTGGCCATGCCGGCGGTCAGCGGCACAATTGTTCTGATAACGGCTATAAAGCGGGCTATTAAAACGGTTTTACCGCCGTGGGCTCTAAAAAATTTGTCAGTCCGTTCAATATAATCCTCACGGAAAAGCAGGCCATTTTTGCGCTTAAAGACTCTTGGGCCGGCACGCTCGCCA
This sequence comes from Binatia bacterium, assembly GCA_035542755.1. Classification (GTDB taxonomy): domain Bacteria; phylum Patescibacteriota; class Saccharimonadia; order Saccharimonadales; family UBA10212; genus RYN-425. Next base: position 23,219 of record DATKKU010000048.1, read on the forward strand.
ATAATGTAGCCAACCTCGTAACCGGCAATCGCGGCCGCGGCTACAACCGGCAGTAGGGCTAAAATTGGCAGCTTGCCCTGGCCGGCAAAAATCCCGGCGGCTATTAGAAGCGTATCCCCGGGCAGAAAAAACCCGACCAGTAGGCCCGTCTCAGCAAAAATTATAGCCGCCACGGCCAGCAAGCCACCACCCTGCAAAATATTATTGACGTTAAACATCTGTAGACTAATTGTAAGCTACAAGGAGCTAATCTGATATAATAAGTAGTAATTAAATCTTGAGGTTTATTTTTTTATGTCTACGGTTGATGAACCCGTAAAGCTTAAAGAGCGCGAAACACTAGGCAAAGGCCTAGGTTCTTTGCGTGAGCAGGGTATGGTGCCAGCCGTCATTCACAACCACGGTCAGCCGTCTATCCACGTAATGGCTTCGGAAACCGAGCTGGTAAAGGTTTATAAAGAAGCTGGCAAACACCACCCATTGGACTTGCAGATTGGCTCTAAGCATTTTTTGGCGCTCATCAAGGACGCGCACTTTAACCCCGTAAAAAAGAACTTACAGCACGTTGTCTTTCAGGCCATTCGCCAGGACGAGAAGGTAGAGGCCGAGGTGCCAATTCGCTTAGATGGCGAAATTCCGGCTGAAAAAGTTGGCCTGATTGTTTTGCACCAACTTGATAGCGTAGAGATTGAAGCCTTACCTAAGAACCTGCCGGATGAGCTGGTGGTAGACGCTACTAAACTGATTGAGCTGCACGACCGTATTACGGTTGCCGATTTGGTTGTTCCAGAAGGTGTCACAATTTTAGCCGAGGCCGACCACCCGATAGCCAGCGTGGTTGAGACCAGGGCTCAAATGTCTGAAGAGGCCGAAGAAGAAGCCGAAGCCGCCGAAGGTGAAGAAGGCGCCGAAGGCGAAGAAGCTGAGAACACGCCCGCCGAAGGGGAAGGCGCCGTGCAAGATACGCCCAAGCAGTAGACTAGGCTTTGTAGCCCTCAGCTTGCTTACTGAACATCTCGTAATAAAGGCCCTTATTTTTCATAAGAGTTTGGTGAGAGCCTTGCTCGACGACCGAACCATTTTCTAGGACAATGATGCGATTTGCGCGACGCACGGTGCTAAAACGGTGGCTTACAATTAGAGCGGTCTTGTCCTTGTAGTGCTCGAAGATATTATTAAATATGTCATATTCAGCCTTAGCATCGATAGCTGAGGTGGGTTCGTCCAAGATAATCATCTCGGTGTTTCGGTAAAAAGCTCTGGCTAGCGCGACCCTCTGCCACTGCCCGCCACTTGGCTCTACACCTTTTTTAAAACTGCTGTCGAGCACAGTATCCCAGCCATGCTCGTAGTTCGTAACCATTTCATCTACGTTACCGAATTTGGCGGCTCTCTTAAGCTGCTCGCTATTAACTTGCTGATCGGATCGGCCAATCTCGATATTTTCACTAATTGTCAGAGGATATCGATTGAAATCTTGGAAAAGAGTGGCCAACTGCTTATACCATGA
>DATKKU010000049.1:0-25404 GCA_035542755.1 Binatia bacterium
CGAACAATGCCATCCTCGTCTAGGTGGCGCAGGGCTTCCTCGGAAACGTTAGGAATGTCGCGGGTAACAATTTCTGGGCCAAGTTTGGTCTCGCGGACTTCAGTCATGTAATCAACTATATGGATAGAGGTCAGGGTGTCGTCTTCTACCAGTTTGCGGGAAAGAATAATGGCATCCTCAAAGTTATAGCCGCCCCACGGCATAAAGGCCGTCAGTAGGTCTTTGCCAAGTGCCAGCTCGCCGCCGGCAATGCTCATGCCTTCAATTATCGGGTCGCCGGCTTTGAGCTTGTCACCACTGCTGACTACAACCATTTGGTTGATACAGCTGCCCTCGTTGCTGCGGGCAAAGTGAATTGGCTCGTAGGATTTATTGCCGAGTTTCTTGTACTTGACCAGGACTTCGTCGGCGGTGGCTTTAACAACCACGCCGTCTTCCTCGGCTACAATCAGCTGGCCGGTATTTTGGGCGACTATGCCCTCCAGGCCGGTGCCAACAATTGGGCTTTCGGGTTTGATTAGCGGTACAGCTTGGCGCTGCTGGTTAGAGCCCATCAAGCTTCTGAGCACGTAGTTTTTCTCAACAAATGGGATTAGACCGGCGGATGAGCCGATAGTCAGGCTGCGGCTGGCGTCCATGTGGGTAATCTCGTCGGCATCAACTTCCTCGGGCTGCAGGCGGTTTCGGGCGCTGACGCGGGGGTCTTTAAAGTAGTTGGTCGCACTGTCCACTTCATTACCGGCGCCGGCTATAACGGCTTGTTCTTCTTCGGCGGCGTCCAGATAAATAATCTGGGTAGTAACTTTAGCTTTAACCGGCCAGGTCTTGCGGTCCTTAACCGCGGCTAGGCGCTTGGCGGCAGCCTCGGTGATTTTCTGGCCTTTTTTGACGATTACGGTGCCTTTTTCATTCTCCAAGTCAACTCTTGCAATGTGCCCGGCGGCCTCTTTTGGTGTGACGGCGTTGATTACCTTTCTATAAGGAGTCTCAATAAAGCCATAGTCATTAATGCGGGCGTAGCTGGCCAGGTTCAAAACTAGGCCAATGTTGGCGCCCTCCGGAGTTTCTACCGGACAAATACGGCCGTAGTGGGTGGCGTGTGCGTCGCGCACCTCAAAACCGGCGCGCTCGCGGCTTAGGCCACCAGGACCCATAGAACTTAGGCGGCGCTTGTGGGCTAACTCGGAAAGCGGGTTGATTTGGTCCATAAACTGCGAAAGTTGCGAGGAAGCAAAAAATTCGCGCACCGCAGCCACCACTGGACGAGCGTTAATTAGCTGAGCCGGCGTAACCGTCTCTATCTCACTCATGCTCATGCGGTCTTTGGCGTTGCGCTCCATGCGCAGCAGACCGATTCTAAACTGGCGCTGAACCAGCTCGCCGACCAATTTGACGCGGCGATTGGCCAGGCTGTCAATTTCGTCGGCGGGGTCTTGAGTAACATTAAGTCTAATAATCTCGGCGATGATGGCCAGCAGGTCTTCAATCCGCATAACGCGGAACTCGGCAGTGTTGGGTACATCTATATTAAGGCGCTTGTTCAGTTTGTAGCGGCCAACGCGGCCAAAATCAAAGCGCTTGAAGTTATAGAACATGTTTTCCAGAAGTGAGCGGGCGTTGTCCACGGTGGCTAGATCGCCCGGACGCAGACGGCGATAGACTTCAATCAACGCTTCGCTGCTGGTGCTGGTTGGGTCTTTGTCAAAAGTTGGGTCTAGATAGTTAATTTCGCCCTGATTAACGTGAGCAAAGGCCTCGCGGATTTGCTCTTCGTTCAAGCCAAGAGCCCGCAGTAAGGTAGTAACAGCAATCTTGCGCTTTCTATCAATTTTTACGTAAAGAGCTCCGGCGGCCGAAGTTTCAAACTCCAGCCAGGCACCGCGGACGGGAATTACCTTGGCGCCGTAAGTATTGGTGTTGCCGTGAGGGTCGGCCGTAAAGAATACGCCACTGCTTCTAATTAGCTGGCTAACTACTACGCGCTCGGCCCCGTTAATTACAAACGTACCGCGGGAAGTCATCCACGGGTAGTCGCCCAGGTAAATTTCCTGCTTCTTTAGTTCGCCGGTAACTTTGTTAGTTAGTTCAACGGTGGCCTTTAGCGGCGCCTCAAAGCTGACGTTGTTTTCTCGGGCCTCAGATTCGGTTAGTTTTGGTTTTTCAAAGTGATAATCTTTGAAGGCAATTGATAATTTAGTACCGGTGTAGTCGTCAATTGGACTAATTTCGGCGAGCAGCTCACTTAAACCTTCGTCAACAAACCACTGGAATGAACTATTCTGGTGGCTGACAAGGTTTGGTCTCTCAATTACGTCGTCCTGTTTTGTATAGAAAGTTCTTTTTTGTTTTTGAATGGTCGCCTGATTTTTCGCCATGCTAAAGCTGGTGCTCCCTTCCCTTAATTACTTAGAGTTTGATATTTTCGCGGCTCAATTTAGGTTTTTTCGCTTAAGCGAAGCCCACTACGTTCGGCGATGCAAATATTTATAATCACAGCAAGCACCAAAGTACACTACTTCTTGAAGGTAATTCTAAAGGCTTTTCCACAGGTATACAAGCTTACAGCACAAAAATGTGTTGTGGAATTGTCAACTTAAGCTTGTTTTTTAATCGCGTCGGCTAATTTGCGGCTGTCTATGACTTTATCAACCACGCCGTAGTCTTTGGCTTCTTTGGCGGTCATCCAGAAATCACGCTCCATGTCACGGTGGATTTTTTCCAACTTCTGACCGGTGTTGCGAGCCATAATCTCTTCTAGCATTCTCTTTACGCGCAGGGCTTCTTTGAGGTCAATCTCTTGGTCGGTAACTTTGCCGCGAGTGCCGCTAGACGGTTGATGAATCATGACTGTAGCGTGCGGCAGCAAGAATCTCTTGCCTTTAGTACCGCTACTCAGCAGAAAGGCTGCAGCGCTGGCCTGAACGCCAATGCCAACTGTCTGGATATCGCTTTTAACAAACTGCATGGTGTCATAGATAGCCATGGCGTCATAAACGCTGCCGCCGGGACTATTTATATATAGAATAATGTCTTTATTGGGGTCTTGGTTCTCTAAAAACAGGATTTGGGCCACAACCAGGTTGGCAGTGTGCTCATTAACATCATCACCCAAAAAGATAATGCGGTCTTTGAGCAGGCGGCTAAATATGTCATAGGCTCGCTCCATGCGGCCTTCGGTTTCAATAACCGTAGGCACTAGAATTTGGCTGGTTGGTTTACTCATCTACCTCTATTATACAGTACCAAACTGGCACTCGTCAACCCAGAGTGCTAACATCCTTCAGGCATTGTTTCAAACAAATTATCGGCGATAATTCTATGCCACACGGTTGGCGGTTCGCCGTCTATTTGCCCCAGATAAGCATCGCCGGCCACAATCCGGTGGAAGCCTAAAATGCCGATTGGCCATAAAACATCACTACCGGCAATTAGCCTTTCGCTCTCAAGGGCCCTGCCGTGACTGGCAGTTAAATTCCTGACCTCTACCAAGCCGCCTATAAGCGCGCCGGCTTCGGTAAATGCCAGTACCTTCTCACCCTCTATTCGGGAACAAATATAGCACTGGCGGAGCCTTCACTAAACTCTACTGAGTGTTCTTTTAAATCCATCTAGTGTCGGCCGCTAAAGTCTACTTCAACACCGGCTGCCTGAAGTTGGCCAACCATCTGCTCGGCCTGAGGGCTTAGACCTGTCAAATCACCGTTTTTAGATTCCACAGTACAGGTAAGGTTATCTGGGTCCAAAGGCTTAAGAACTACCTCGCCTTGGTCATTTTTACTGCCGAGTGTGTTTACGGCTAGCTTAGCTGCAGCTTGCTGTTCGGCTGTGCCGACCCCCGTTTGATACCTAGCAAAAAGTTGAATTTCGGCCCTGCTAAGCTCCCTAACAGCCGCTCCCGAACTGCGGACTAGCATTGGGCTGTTTTCCTGACAAAGAGTTTTGCTGGAAATGCCTATGGTATCGCCGCCCCAGATGTCAAGCGCCACTAGGCCGCCTATAGCCAGAAGTCCAACTGTTGCGCAGACGGCCGCTTCATTGCGGCTAATTTGCTTTCCAAAAAGTTCCATATTTAACAAATTGTAGATTTATCAAAAATATATGCAAGCAGTAGCGTTTTTTATTTACTAGCGTAATTAACTAGCTTTTCCAGGGTCTTTTCGGTCAAAATGCGCGACTCAATGTCGCGGCGATTTTCTGGTTTATCAAGTTCGGCCTGCATCTGCGGGTCTTGATACTGGCCTTTTAAAAGCTGCAGGCGAATTTCAATTTCTTCCGGAGTGGCTTTGAGGCCTTCGGCCTCGGCGACCTCGCTTAAAACCAGGCCGGCTTTAACCCGGGCTTCGGCTTCTGGCCGCTGACGCTCGCGGTGCTCTTCCTCGGTGATGCCTTCATCCTTGAGGTGTTCCTCCCAAGTTTGGCCGCGGTAGGCTAGGTTTTGTTTCTCCTGTTCTTCCTGGCGCATTATCTGGTCGTCAACCAGAGTTTTGGGAACTTCCAATTTAGACTTCTCGGTTACTTTTTGAACCAACTGGTTTTCATAGGCTCGGTCGGCCTCGGCTTGCTTTTCGGTCTTAACCTGCTTTTTGATATCGGCTTTGAGCTCGGCCATAGTTTTAAATCCGCCAGCCTTCGCAGCAAAATCGGCGTCTAGCTTGGGCTCGCTAAGTTGCTTAACGCTTTTTACGTTGACGCTAAAGGCCACTTTTTTATTCTGCAGCGCTGCGACGCCATAATCTTTGGGAAAAACAACGTTAAAAACTTTAACTTCTTTAGCTTTGGCGCCAATCAGATTCTCTTCAAATCCAGGAATAAAAGTTTTGCTGCCAAGCAGCAGCGGATAATCCTTGCCGTCGGCGCCGGCAACGGCGTTGCCCTTTTCGTCGCGGCCGTTAAAATCAATAGTTAGTTCGTCACCGGCTTTAGCCGGCCGCTGCGCCTCGGTGCGTTCAGCCAAGCGTTTGCGCAGAGTTTCTACTACATCGTCAACGTCTTTGGCGCTTACCTCTACTTTGGGTTTTGCCAGCTTGATGGTTTTATAATTTCCAAGTGCTACCGGACCAAGTACGTCTACCGTTACCTCAAATTCCATGTCGCTGTACGGTACAAATTTTTTAAGTTTAACGTCCGGCTGGCCTAGCGGCCTCAGTTTTGCGTCTTCAATGGCTTTGACAAACAAATCGTTTAGGGCGTGTTCCATAAACTGGTCAAGCAGCTGCTGTTGGTTGACGTTTTTTTCAATTAGCTCCAGCGGTGCTTTGCCGGCGCGGAAGCCAGGAATTTTGACCTGGTCGGTAAAATGACCAAGCACGTGGCGCTTAATCGGCACCATGTCAGCGGCGTTGGCGCGAATATCAAGCGTTACATTGGTAGCTGAGTTGTCTGTCCGGGTTACTTGCATGAAAAGAAATTATACTACAGATTAATCTGTTATTGCGAGCTGGAGGGGCTTATTCTCCGTTCAGCCAGCGGTCAATGCTCTGTCTTAGCTCGTCAATAGTAAACGTCTTTTCCTGACCGGACCTAAAGTCTTTTACCCGGACGGTGCGAGATTTCAGCTCTTCCTCGCCCAAAAACATAGCTCCGTCCACGCCGGATTTAGCGGCGTGTTTTATGCGAGTATCTAACTTGCGGTCAGTACCGTCAACTGCCAGATTAAGCCCTTCGTTTCGCAGCTGCTCAAGAATTGGTTGAGCCTGCTTGTAGACATCGCCTATCAGTATGACCACCAGATCTGTTTCTGGTGCAAAGTCCCGCATTAATTTGTGCAGCTGCAAAAAACGTAGCAGAGTAACATCGCCGACGGCAAAACCGACCGTCGGCACCGGCTCTACGCCAAACAGACCGACCAGCCCGTCGTAGCGGCCGCCGCCGGCCATGGACCGCATGTTTTCTGGGTCGGTATCAAACACCTCAAAGACTATATCGTCATAGTAGTCCATGCCGCGAATGACTGAAAAATCAAACTCGGCAGCAGTTACGCCAGACGCTTGCAATAACTCAACCAACTGCCTTAGTTTTTTAACAGATTCATGGTTTCTGGTATTTTCAGGCAGCGAATCTAAGGATTTTGATTCCAAAAGTTTAATTAGGCTGTCGTATTGCTGGTCGTTGAGGACCTCTTTGGCCTGGCTATGAAAGTCTGCCCGCTCAATTTTGTGCCAGCGATCAATCAGTTTAATGGTCTGGTAAAACTGGTCATCGTTTAGGCCCATGTCACTTTTAAAGAAGTGGTCAACCAGCTTTCGGCTGCTTATTCTGATGATGTAACTGCCTTCGGGCGCATCAAATGCCTTAAAGAGGCTATCGGCAATCAAAATTATCTCGTGGTCGGCAGTAATACTGGCTTCGCCAAAAATATCTACATTTAGTTGCCAGTGCTGACGCAAACGTCCGGCCTGCGGCCGTTCGTAGCGCCATAACTCAGGGATGGAGTACCAGCGCAACGGATAGGCTAGTTCTTGGCGGCGGCCAGCCACCATTCGGCTGACACTGGGCGTCATCTCCGGACGCAGAGCAACCTTACGCTTGCCCCTATCTTCAAATGAGTAAAGCTGCTCGTTTATGATTTCCTCGCCGGTTTTGGCTAGGTAGATATCCAACGGCTCCAGTATCGGCGCATCATATTCTTGGTAACCAAAGGACTCCACCACGGTGCGCATGGTGTTAAAGATAGCCTTTTGCAGGCGCTTATCATCTGGGTAGAAATCGCGCGCGCCTTTATATGGTTGGGTTGATAGAGCCATAGCGTTGTCTTTAACTATAGTTAATTTTGCTTACTTTAACCAGCTTTGAAGACGCTTCATGTTAACGACTTCTTCCTCTGTCAGGCTCGGTGCGTTGCCGCGGTGATTGCTTTTAATAGGGTCGTGCTTGTCTGACGTCGTCCTTATAAAAAGATGCACGTGGCAGTGCTCTACGCGCTGGTTAACCGCCGGGCCGCCGTTGTTTGACAGAATCTGATAGCCAATAAACTCAATGCCCAGTGCTTTGCTGCAGGTTTTGACTATCCTTTTTAGAAGCTGGAATACCTGCGAAACTTCCTGGCTGCTCAGCTCATCAAGGGTCCGGCGGTGCGCCTTAGGAACCAGCAGAATGTGATAGGCGCAGGCCGGGTCCTTGGGGTAGATGGCTTTGACCAGCGGAGTTTCGGCAAGTTGACGATAGGCTTGGGCCGGGTCGCAAAAAGGGCATCCCTTAGGTTTAGCTTGTTGCATATATCTCCTTCTGGTTTTTTAAGCTGGCACAAAACGGTACCGCTGCTTCCGGTTCGTATCCCATCGCTTCCATCATATCTTTAAACGCGGTTCCTTCAATAGTCCGGCAGAAGCGCTGAAGATCTTCACCGGCAATCCGGCCCAAGACATCCGACACAAATGCCAGCTTGGGCGACCGGAAGTCCTGCAGAGTCTTGATATTGCCGGGGTCTTTCATGATGGGTTTGGGCACGGCTTCTTCATTCAGCCGCGACTGGTCGCTGACCAGCGCCAATAGCTCCGGGCTGACGGGGAGTTCGGGCAAACCAGCCAGTATTTTGCGCCAATCACCCACACTGGAACGGCCGCTTTTACTAATTTGACCGCAAATCGTGGCCAGAGTTTGGCGGGCCACCGTAAAGCCTACTTTGCTAAGATTGAGCGGTTTTTTTAGGTCCACCAAACCACTGTCCTGCGCATACTGTGCGGCGGCCTTATCAAACAGCCGCAGCGATGCTTCAACAGACGCGTAGTTGGGGTTGAGACTGCCACCGTCACCCTCCATAAAGTAGGCATTGTCCAGCATCAGTCTTAGTACGGGCAATAAGTCTTGGGCGCTAAGCCCGCTGCCCTCCAGCCGTTCTATCAGCCGATCTATTGGCACAGCATTGCCTTTGGTGCCTGACGCTACCTCAAAGTCAACCAGTACCCCCGTGCCGGGCACCTGGTCTATCTCTATGCCGTTAGCCGTAAATACCTTCTGGCCATTGACGTCAACAGATTTGGGGCTGTCTACAAACTTCAGGGCGTATTTAGTGCATAGAGCAGCGGCGATGCCCACCACCGTTAATCGGCCGGCAGACTCTATCACTACCGACTGATCGGTCTTGGTGTTCCCAAGCATGCTCATGCCGCTATTGCCAAACAGTCTCAAAGCACCCGACAGTCCGAACAGATTATCCGACAAGCTGTCATATAGTTCACCGTTGGATATTGTCTCTATCTGCGAATCTTCCTGCGACAACTTAGCCAGCAGCTGCCGGTAGTAGTCGTTGTTGGCTTTAAGGCTGAAGTCCAGAGGCAATTGCGGACTGCTGGGCACGCTATCTCTCAATCTATAGGCTTCTTCAACTTCCTCAATAGTCGCTTGGCCCGACGAAATCATAGACACTGCCTCTGTTAAGCTGAGGTTTTTCATCTTGGCAAGAGCCGCCACCATCTGAGCCACCCGGGGCCCGTGGTCGTTTAGCTCTACGATTACTGGCTCGTTGTCGCCGTTGTGGCTGAGTGCTTTTGCCAGCAAAAAGCCATGCCCAAGGTGCGGACGCTTAGCCGTGGTTATGCCTATAGCCGAAGCTTTTGGCCGCTCACCTACCGTCAAAGTGTTCTGCGGGTTGACCAGCCTTAGGCGCAGGCCGCCAAGCGAGTAGGTAGTGATGCCGGACGACTCCAGAACTGAGGTAGGCACCACTGTGCCAAGAACAGACGGAGCATCCGACATTTTTCGGACGTTGCCATAGGGACGCAAATCTATACCTTTATCATAGGCCAGCTTCCATAGCTCATCGGGACTAGCCGCCACCACAAGAGGCAAATCCGTCTCCATGCGCGGATCTAGCAGACCCTTGACTATGGCAAAATCCAGCATGTGCAGAGCCTTGATAAGCGACATTTCCACCCTTTCGGCGCCGTCATCGCAAATCACAAAGGCCGTGTCCGAGTCGGTCTCGGTAGCAGCTAAACTACTACCCAACGGGTAACGCCGGGCCGTTTGAAGCTCTGCAAAACGCGGCGGCCTAAAACCCGCGGCGGCGTCCAGCTGGAAGCCGGTCGGCTGGCCATCAAGGGCCGCACCGACGCTAAGTTGGCCATAGGTTCTGGCCCATTCCGTGGCTTTGTTCGGAGATTTTTGCAGACTTTCAAAAGTCCGCTGGTAAATCATGTCTAAATCCAGCGGCAACTCCACCACATCCGTCTGCGCCAACACAAGACGACCGATAAGTCTAGGTTTGTCGGGACTATAAAAGCGCTCGGCGCTGGCCGGTATGCTTCGTTCTGGTTGTTGCTGTAGTGCTGTCATTGTTAAATCTCCAATCAAAAAACCCGTGTTTGTGGTTAAAACACGGGTTCCTGGTGGAAGTTAAAATTAGTTACATTTGGTCAAATTGGTGCTTTAGCCACAAATTAGTAGATAGCCCGTGATAGCGGGCCTCGTGCTTGCGGTACCAATGAGCTAAAGCTAAGTTAACCATGACAAACTTTATACCACTTGCACTCAATCAGCGCAAGGAGTTTAGTCAAAATTATCAGACTAACCCTTTAGACTAGGTGTCGGACTGGTTATCTTTATCTCTCCTTTTCTCTAGAGACTCTTTTAGCTCCAGTTCCTCCACTGCTTCGGCTATAGATAATATCATCCCAAGGTCCAGCTTTAAGCGGTTATCGGCAGGGTGGGCGTTACCTGAAAACCTGGTAGCCAGTTGTTTGGCTGCCGAGCCACGACCACTTTTGGGATCCTCGGCTCTAAAAAATAAAGTTATAAACTCGTGGCCACCGACGTTAGTATGTGTTTTTAGAAAAAAATCGTCGGGGCTATGGCCCTGCTTTTGGGCTTCCGGCAAGTGTTGCCAAGCACTCTGTACCAGCTCAACCGCCGCCGGAAAATCCTTCCACGCCTCATCGGTAAGACCGCCCCCCTCGTCCGAAATGCCTGAGCTTGGTGCGGCTTCCATAAACTTGTCCCATTATAAAGCTAAAGCCCGCCATGTTAAAATCAGATAGATTATGACAGCCCGAAAACGCACGCGTCGTGGCTCTCCACTACATATAACTCCGTCTTTTGAGCTATTTGGTCAGAGCAAGCAGCTGGTGATGGACAATCTCTGGGTTTTTGGCCCTCTATACATATTGCCGGCCTTGTTTTTAATGAATAGCTGGATAACCAACGCCAATGGTATCCACGGCACGGCCCGCTGGCAGTACGACTTCCAAAATCGCAGCGCCGGCTGGTACAGCCCAACCTTTCCAAATTATGCCTGGGGTCTATTTTTGGGAATTGGAATTTTTGCCATAGTGCTGCTGGTGGTATCAATTGCCATTCAGATTATGCTGGAACAGGCCCAGCTGGAGGTGTCAGAGCAAAAAACACCGCAGTTTGGCAAGCTGTGGGCAACTGTTAAGCAGCTGGGTCTGCGCATGGTCGGCCTCTATCTGCTAGTTGGTCTTTATATTCTGGTTGGGCTGATTCTATTTATAATCCCGGGTTTGATAATGATTAGGCGCTACTATCTGGCGCCGTATGTTTTGCTGGACAAAAAATGCGGCATAAAAGAGGCCATGGAGTACAGCGCTGCCATCTCTAAACCGCATCCCGGTGCTGTGTGGGGCGTAATTGGCGTTATGGTACTAATTGGGCTGATAAGCATTGTGCCGTTTATTGGTGGGCTGATTGCCTTTATCGTCGGTGCTCTTTACTCGGTAGCGCCAGCCCTGCGCTACCAAGAGCTCAAAAGCATGGCTTAGGAATGCTGGAGATTTATCTATGCCGGCACGGCCAAAGTGTTGCCAATGCGGAGGGCATCCTCGCCGGGCATACGGACTCGCCCTTAAACGACATTGGGAAAGGTCAGGCCCAAGAACTGGGCCAGCTGGCAAAAAACGCCGGGCTCCGTTTTGACCATATATACTGCTCACCCTTAAGCCGAGCCAAGGATACCGCCAAAATCATCGCCGAAATTACAAGCTCACGAAGGCCTGAGATTATGGATGATTTAATAGAGCGCGATTTTGGTTTTTTGACCGGCAAGCCTTACTCCGAAATTGCCAAATCCGGCTCCAAACTTTGGCAAACAGACGACATAGTTTACTTTCTGGACGGTGAAGGCGTAGAGACCTTTCCTGACTGCTTAAAGCGTGCCAAGAGAGTTCTAGATACTGTTCACAAGAATCATGCTGACGGTAAAGTCTTGCTGGTCGCTCATGGCGACCTAGGCATGATGCTGTTTGCCGCTTTTCATAGCACGCCTTGGGACGAGGCCCTAAGACACTTTCATTTCGGCAACTCTGAGCTGCTACTCCTCCACGAGGATTCTAAACACAAACCGCACGTCTTTGAAATTGACCAACGCGGCCTAGTCGAAAAAGCCTAGTCTGGTGGGAATGATAGGACTTGAGTTATCACGCTCCCGCGCAAGCTGCTAAAACAGCGTGCAAGGCGGCCAAGCAACGTATTTATACAGCAGTATAGTCGCTCGGGCAACTTATGCACTGTTTCTAGCGTACAACTTGTATAGATTGACTAATGACGATAATGTTAATCTAGGATAATTTAAAATTTTATGGAGAGGAAACCGTTTTATGAACAAGTCCCTAAGCTATCAACAGAATCTGGGTTATTTAGTAGCCATAACCGTCTTGGCTGCCGCTTTTGTTCTTATAGGTATAACAAAAACTGCCGGCGCATCCTGCATGCACACTCCGGTAAATGAAAATGCACCCGTTTTAAGCGGTGACAATTCCGAAGGCAGTACGTTAACGGTTACATCAGGTGACTGGGCTACCTGCGGCGACCCCTCATTTGAGTACATCTGGAGCCGTGATGATGGCACCGTAGTAGCCGATAACTTCTATGATGACGGCACTAGCCAGGATTCCTACACAGTTACTGGCGACGATGCTGGCCACAGCTTTACGGTTGACGTTGTAGCCTCAACCGATGCAGCCGGCAGCTACGACGCCCTGTCTAACCCACTATAACCGTATACGACGAGCGGGAATGAGCCGAGGGATGATGGGACAAGCACTCGCTGTGCTCGTTATTGCCGCTCCTTGGTTACTAGAAGCTAGCTTCTGCGTGACTACGTCGCTCTCTCTGCGAAGGTTCAAGTCCAACTCAACTGTAGGCCAAGAAAAAAGCCAGTCCGCAAGGGACTGACATTTTTCTTGGTGGGGACGAAAGGACTTGAGTTATCATGCGCCTGCGCAAGCTGCTAAAGCAGCGCGCAAGGCGGCCAAGCAATGAAAACATGAACATCCCCCGGCTGTTCATGCCTATCACGTCTTGCTTATTTCTTCATCCAAAATTTGGTGGGGACGAAAGGACTTGAACCTTCACGAGTTGCCTCACTAGCTCCTAAGGCTAGCGTGTCTACCAATTCCACCACGTCCCCAACAAATTTTAAAGGAAGAATGACGAGAAGCTGAAGCTTATGAGCGATTAGCCGAGTAAGCGAAAGCTGACAGTCCATTCTGACGCGCTCCTAAGGCTAGCGTGTCTACCAATTCCACCACGTCCCCTCGTCAGAATTGAGGTGCCAGCTTCCGTAAATCACTTTTTAGCAATTTACATCCAGCCTCAGCTCGCTTCCTCCTCTCAATTTTTCAAAATTTACTATTCGCGGAATCTCAAAAAATTGTAAAAACAGTAGCAGAAACAGGTGTATTTTACCTAATTGTGCCAAGAATGGCTATTTAGTCTTGCTCGCTAGGGTTATAAACAACTCTTAGAGTATGTTTTACCACATTGCGAGCCGGGATAAGTAATCGTCCGGGAATTGCTTGTGGGTTCTGCATGTTGGCTCCGCGCGCGGCATTTAGCGTGCCGGCAAGTTCTTCCGGCACGTCCATGGTAACCGCACTAAGCGGCGTCGCAAAACCTTCTTCAATTGGATGGGTAGAGTGGTGTCCTTGCGATAGTCCAGACGGCTTGGGGCGGTGTAGGATAACACCCCCTAAACTCATCAGAACACGCCTATCACTATCGCTTTCATAGACCTCAAACTCCGTCTCGTAGCCAACTTCTAGAACCCTTACTACGCTAGCGGCTATAAGCCAAGAGTCGTGTAGTTTAGAGGTAAACCTATTTTTATCATTAGAAAAATCGCCGTATTGATTGTGCTTATTAGCCCACACACCATACTCAATGACTAGACCGGGAACAAATTGAGAAGATTCTATAAAAGGGAGGCTTGCGGGAGCTTCGGCATATGCATGGGCCATTAAAATTATATTTTAGCGAGACTAGTCACAAAAGGCCAGCTAAACCGACAATCATTTGCCGCTTTTTCGATAAAAGGCTAGTTGGGCGTCGCCGTAGTTTTTTTGTTCTACAAGCCGGTAGCCTTCAAATTTTGGCGCCATTGCTTTTCCGGGACAGGATAACACCGCTAAGCCGCTCTTCTTAACATGATGATTCATGGTTTTTTGCAAAATCTTTGGTTGAATTTCGTCGTAGGGCGGGTCAAGCAGAACGATATCGAAGAATTTTCCGGGATTATGCAGACTCCAACCGCCAATACTTGAGCGAACTACGTGAACTTGAACTCCTATATCCAGCTCTTCTACGCTACGCTTAATCGCTATAAAAGCGGCCCGATCTTTTTCTATGGCAGTAACAGATTTAGCGCCACGACTGACAGCTTCAAAGCTAAGCGCACCAGTACCGGCAAAAGCATCCAAAAACGTCAATCCAGAGACATCTCCCAGGATGTTAAAAAGCGCACCGCGCATCTTTTCACTCATTGGATGGGTATGATGGCCATGCGGCTCGTGGAATACCCGCCCTTTTAAATGCCCCGCTATGATTCTCATGCTTTTATTGCTGACCGCTTATTACCTACTGAAGAGGCTGATATTGTGGTTCAGCTAGCCGATTAAAAAGCGTTAGCTCAGACTCGGGGACGCCGGATATTCCGGCGATCACTTCATCGATTCTAGCTTGGTCGCCCGACTTTACGGCGTCAATTAGATCCTCCGCGGTCTGGTCGGCATTGGCATTGTTAGCCAGGATGGTCGGACAATTATCTTCAGGTATGGCAGCTCCCTTGATTCGTTGTTTAGTTCTATGGAACATTAACCAGAAGGAATCATCAACCCAATAATCGCGAGTCTTTGAGCGATCTGGCATATGGAATACGTCTCCTAGGTGCACGCTACTTTGTATGGAACCCCGTTGCAGCCTGCCTGCCAAAACAGCCCTACCAAATGGGCTCAGCAGTGGCATCAACCTTCTGTACTGCGATTCCTGGGCAGCGATATCATCATCACATAGCTTCTCAAAACACTGCGAGACGGTCCACCTACCAAGACCTTTGGTTAGCCGACCAGCTGTTTGTTTTTGCCTTTCACTTAACTCATCAACTCGTTCCGAGACCAATGAAACCGCGCCAATACTTGTTGCAAGATCTTCCCGCCACCATCGGTAATATGAGATCACATCCTGTTGACCATAGCCGCCAACGTCATGCACTGTTGAAGTTTTCCATGTCTTTATGGCATTGATTTGAAAATCAAGGCTTTTTTCCCCATCTTCTACGCTTTCCCTGGCAACGGGGAGGCTAACATAAGACACTGCCGCTAATGGCTCCACGAAATCCGGCAAATTTTCGGCAACTGCAACCGCTCTCATCTTAGATAACAATTATATACTTGGCTGAAAATTTATCAATCCACCTCAGTTAAGATTGGTGATGGCGCGCAAAGTCGTAACTTTGGCGTTAAGGTAAGGATACTTTTTGAGGTTTTCTTGTTTGTCGATGAATTGTTGGGCCGCCGCGCGAGCGGCGGCGATCAGTCTCACGTCTGATAGCTGGGCGACACGCAGGTCCAGCGCACCGTGCTGCATGGTGCCGTAAATAGCCCCCGGGCCGCGTAGCTCAAGGTCGTATTCGGCCAGTTTAAATCCATCAGTAGTGGTTTCTAGCCGGCGCAAGCGCTGGCTGGGCGCTTTGCTGTCACTGAGCATCAAAAAGCAGTAGCTTTGATGGGCTCCGCGGCCGACCCGGCCGCGGAGCTGGTGAATTTGAGCCAAGCCAAACCGCTCAGCGCCTTCTATCAGCATAATCGTAGCATTGGGCACATCCACGCCGACTTCAATCACCGTGGTACTGACCAGAATGTCGTATTTTTTGTCCAAAAAGTCGCGCATTACCTTGTCTTTTTCGGCCGATTTCATCCGGCCGTGCAGCAGGGCCACTGTTCTGTGCTTAAACTCAACTTTCGCACGCTCATAAACTTCTTCCACGGAAGCTCCGCCGCTGGTCTCGGCATCCAGTATCAGCGGACAGACTATAAACATTTGCCGGCCAGCCTCTAACTGCTTATCTATAGTTTTATTAAGTTGTGCCCTAGAATTGGGCGAAGCAATTTTAGTAATTATTGGCCGACGCCCGGCTGGCAACTCGTCCAAAATTGAAACATCCAGCTCGCCGTAAAGCGTCAAGGCCAGACTGCGCGGAATCGGCGTGGCGGTAAGGTGCAGTACGTGGGGCATGTGGCCGGCTTTAGCCTGCAATTTCTTGCGCTGTTCCACCCCAAAACGGTGCTGCTCGTCAATAATAATTAGGCCGAGTTTGTGCATATCAACCTTTTCGCTAATCAGAGCATGAGTGCCGACAATTAGCCGGATGTCACCACTGGCGATGCGCCTGTGGGCCTCGGCCTTTTGCTTGGGCGGCAGACCGCCGATTAGCAAGCTAACTTGGTCGCCATAGCCCACCGAGTCAAACAATTTATAGAGGGTGTCGGCGTGCTGACGGGCCAATATTTCGGTTGGTGCCATAAGCGCTACTTGATAACCCTGTTCCATAGCCATTAGCGCCGCCATAGCTGCTACTACCGTTTTACCACTACCAACGTCACCCTCCACCAGTCTGTTCATCGGCTGGGTTTTTTCCATGTCTTTATACACTTGCCAAATTACTTTACGCTGAGCGTCAGTGAGCTTAAACGGCAACTTTGCCACAAAATCTTTTGCTAGTTTTTCTTTGAAGGGTATAGCCAGTCCCTTTTCGTGAGCTACTTCTTGCTTATTTAGCAGCGCCGCTAGTGATAGCTGAAAGACCTCCTCAAAACCCAGGCGCTTTTTGGCCTTTAAAAGTGCCTTGTCGCCACTCGGAAAGTGCATTTCGGTTACGGCACGGGCGTAGACAACCAGGTCTTGTTGTTTCAAAATCCACTCCGGCAAGTGCTCGGGCAGGTCTTTAACCTGGGTTATGCCCTCGCGCACCAATTTTCTGATAGAGGCCGACTTTAGGCCCTTAGTCTCGCGGTAAATCGGTATGATGCGGGCTGTGTTGACCGGAAAGTCGCTAACCAGCTCGGCAGACGGGTTCATAATAGCAAAACGGCCGCGACCCAGCTGATACTCGCCGGCGATAAAATATTCCACGCCGTGCTTGATGCCGCCGGCGCGGTAGGGCTGGTTAAACCAAATTAGGCGCACACTACCGCTAGCATCAGAGGCTATGGCTTCGGTTATATGCAGCCCTCGGCGCACATAGCGGCCGGTCACGTTGGTGATTTTGGCTTGCAGCGTAACCGGGCCGGGGCGCAGATTAGCGGCCGTTACAATCTGCGAGTAATCTTCATAGCGGCGCGGAAAATACTCAATTAAATCATCAAGGGTATGAATGCCAAGAATGGCCAGCTTTTTAGCTAGCTCATTACCCACGCCCTTTAACTCGGTAATAGACGAATCTAATTCCATTTAATCAATTATATGTTGCAAACTATTAAATTGTCTTGTTTTATATATTTATGGAATACAAGGTTGGAGATAGTACGTTTGAGATAGTCGTCGTACCGGCAAGTCAGCCAATCCTTGCTGAGTTCAGCGACGTAGTAGTAAGAAGAAGAAAAGGCGTATCGGTGGCTTTGGAATTACCAGATAGTCCCGGCGAACCTTTGTGGATGAAGTTTGTGCCAGAGCGCACAGTGAACGATGATATACGCATTTCTTTTTACGAGCGCCGCATACGACGAGCCAAGAAAAAGGCCGCTAAGTTTGCAGCGGCAGTTGCGTTCAATAACTACTAAATTTCACTTTTTCTTAAGTCTGAGCCAGACGGACGGCCCAAAGTAAATTGGCGCCAGCAGCGGCTGCATAACGGTTTCCACCGCCAGCAGTGGCTTCTTGCCAAGAATTTTCTTAAGGGTTGGGGAGCGCAGGTTAGAGCCGCTCAGGGTAGCTTCCACCTCAAAACCGGCAGCTTGGAGTTTTTTGATAATTGTCTTGGGGTGATGATTTACGAAGGCAATTTCGCCATCTTTTTTGTTGGCTTCACTTCTGATATCAACCGGCACTTTTGGCACGCCTTTGCCGCGCAGGCCGTAGCGTATGCGGTTTAAAAAGTGGGCATCGTTGGCAAACTCCAGTAGAAATGTGCCGCCAGGCGATAAAATGCGAGCAATCTCATTAAATTCAGGAGTTGGATCAGGAAGATGGTGCAGCACCCTGACCACCAGTACCAAATCAACCGAACCGGCCTTTAGCTTCAAATCAGCCGCCTGCAGCAGTTTTTGGTCTACCTGGGGTGTGTCTTTTAGGTACATCTTGGCGATATCAAGCTGCTGCTGACTGGGCTCAGCTAGCGTAACCTTCTCGGCAAACTTGGTCAAAAACTTACTAAGCCGCCCGTAGCCCCCGCCGACGTCAACGGCGTGAGCAAAGTGCTTGCCGCGCAGCAAACGCTTAATGGCTAGCTCTTCGGCGGCGTGCTCGTATTCGCGCCCCTGCCAATAATCCTGGTAGTTATACTCTGGGTCGTTGTATTGGTCGGCTTTGCGAACGGTTTTAGTTTTTTTTGTTTCGGCCATTACCACCTATTATACCAATTCAACCAGGGCTGAGTCCTTAAAAGCTTTGCCGCGGCGCAAAATTAGCCGGCCATTTTGAAAATCCCCGGGCTCAAAAGTCTCCCGACTGACCGCTTGATTATTGATATAAACGGCACCGCTGGACAGAAGTCTGCGCGCGTCAGAATTAGAAGATGCTAATTCGGTGCTAACCATAGCTTCTATTAGACTACCGTTGCCAGCCGCTTTAGCTGATGGGATTTCTTTGCGAATCTCGTCTAGATCCTCATTGGAGGCTTCACCGATAGACGCTTGGGCGGTTAAGTATTTTGTTACTCCCGTGGCAGCCGAAATGTCCTGGTCGCCGTGCACCAGTTTAGTAACTTCCTCAGCCAGACGCTTTTGGGCGGCACGTTCGCCAGGGTTAGCCTGTCCAGCGGCCATCACCTGTTCTATTTCCTCGCGGGGCAAAAGAGTAAATACTTTTAGGTAGTCCTCAACATCGGCGTCGTCGGTGTTAATCCAAAACTGATAAAACTGGGTTGGGCTGGTCTTATTTGCGTCCAACCAGACGGCGCCATCCTCGCTTTTGCCAAATTTGCGCCCGGTGGCCTTATTAACAACTAGCGGCATTGATAGGGCTTGGACTTCCTGGCCCTCTTTTTTACGAATCAAAGAAACTCCGGAAAGCATATTGCCCCACTGGTCTGAGCCGCCAATTTGTAAAACGGTCTGGTGATTTTTAAACAGCTGCCAGTAGTCGTAGCCCTGTATTAGCGAATAACTAAACTCGGCGTAGCTAATGCCGCTGCCACCTTCATTCATGCGCTCGGTTATAAACTCGCGCTGCATTAGCTCGGTCATAGAATAGTGCTTGCCGACGTCACGCAAAAAATCTAGATAACCAACGTCAGCGAACCAGTCATAAT
This sequence comes from Binatia bacterium, assembly GCA_035542755.1. Lineage (GTDB taxonomy): Bacteria > Patescibacteriota > Saccharimonadia > Saccharimonadales > UBA10212 > RYN-425. The sequence goes on from DATKKU010000049.1 coordinate 18,695, forward strand.
TATCAACCGGCGTAAAATCTTTACCGGCAAACAGCTTAGCGATTTGTTGCTTGATGGCTTCAACATTTTTAACAACTTCTTCTCGCGGCTTTAGCTCGCGCTCGCCGGTATCTTTGGGGTCGCCGATTAAACTAGTAGCACCGCCAGTTAGCAGCACGGCCTTCCAGCCGGCATCAATTAGGCGCCGGGCCATGAGCATAGCTGCCAGGTTGCCGATAGCCATGCTGTCGCTTGATGCGTCAATGCCGTGATAGAAAGTCTTTGGCTGGTCCAGCCACTTTATATCGTCAAAGGTTTTGTCTTTTATCAGGCCGCGCCAGGCCAAGTCCTCAGAGAGTGCCATAAGCTATTTCTCAGCAATTAATTTAAACATTTATAAGTGATAGTATACCGGAAAGTGATTAGGCGGGTATCTGAATTTTAACCATTAGCCGATAGCATGATTATTGCTATAATAACTTTCATAGGAGAAAGCGACATTTAATGGCCACTAACCGACCGAAGCGACCAAGCAATAGGGTAACTACTAGGAGCGGGCGTGTAATAAAGGTTAACCAGTCTCTGGGTAGCCGGATTATGGCGCTCCGGGAGGCCAAGGCTCTGCGCAAGGCGCAAAGACTGCGCGGGCTGCCCAAGTCGCGCTTTAAGCGCCTGGCCTGGCGGCTTAATCCCAAACACCTGGCGGAGTACTGGTTTAGCCGCGACGGCGGCGTCATGGCGCTCAAAATATTGGGCATTGTGATTTTAGTGCTGTTTGTCTTTACGCTTGGTGTATTTGCCTATTTTAGAAAAGATTTGCCGGACATCTCGGTCAATGGCAAGAATATCGGCGGCAGCATTAGTTACTACGACCGCACCGGGAAAATTTTGCTGTGGCAGGATTACGACGCTATTAAGCGCGTACCGGTGTCTAGCGACCAGATATCGGTATATATGAAAAACGCTACTGTGGCCACCGAGGACCGCAATTTTTACAACGAGCGTGGCTTTGACGTTAAAGGTATAACCCGCGCGGCCATCAACGACGCCACCCATAGCGGCGGCACTCAGGGCGGCTCAACGATTACCCAGCAGCTGGTCAAGCTCAACTTGGACTGGACCCAGCAGCGCAGCATTACCAGAAAAATTAAAGAGCTGATACTGGCCGTGGAGCTGGAGCGGTCTTATACCAAGGATGATATACTGACGGGCTATCTAAATACCGCACCGTACGGCGGCGTGGACTATGGCGTCCAAACCGCAGCCAGCGACTATTTTCATAAAAACGCCAAGGATTTGACCCTGGCCGAATCAGCTATGCTGGCGGCCATTCCTAAATCACCGTCGGTATATTCGCCGTACGACACCGAAGACTTTGATAAAGCGGCCTTTTTAGCCCGCTATGACTACGTGCTGGATTCCATGGTCCAGACTCACTACATCACTAAGGACCAGGCCGAGGCCGCCAAAAAAGTAGATGTACTGGCCGAGGTGCAGCCTCAGCAAACCAAGTACGCCGGCATTATGGCCCCTTACTTTGTACTGGCCGCTAAAAACGAAATTGATAAAAACTTTAGTTGTAGTTCCGGCGCCGGCTGTAACAAAATTGGCGGCTGGAAGGTTACTACCACACTAGACATGACGCTGCAGACCAAGGCCGAACAGCTAGTTGCCTCTAACCTGCCTAATGTTACGCGTTACGGCGGCGATGAAGAGGCACTGGTGGTAGAAAGCACCAAGACCGGCCAGATGCAGGCGCTGGTAGGCGGCACCGACTTTAACAACCCCGACCACGGTCAGATAAATTACGCCCAGATTAACATCTCTCCGGGCTCTAGTTTTAAGCCCTATGATTACACAACTTTAATAGAAAACAGTACCAACGCCGGCGCCGGCTCGGTGCTTTATGATTCTCAAGGGCCGTTGCCGGGCTATCCCTGCACCAATAAGGCCATTCCGGCCGCCGGCGGCAACTGCCTGGAGGATTACGACTTCAAATACCCCGGCCCGGAAACCTTGCGCTACGCCCTGGGTGGCTCCAGAAACGTGCCAGCGGTAAAGGCCATGCTGACAGTTGGCACTAACAAAGTTATCCAAACTGCCAACGCCATGATGAACGCACCCAACGCCTACAAGTGCTATAACCCCGGCGTTGACGTTAATAACGCCAAGCCGTCTGACCAGGCCCAGTGCTATGGAGCCTCGGCTATTGGCGACGGCGCTTACCTGCACCTGGACCAACACGTCAACGGGCTGTCTACTCTCGCTAGGATGGGCCAGGAAATCCCGCAGACCTATATATTGAAGATTCAGGACGCCTCCAATAAGACAATTTATAACTGGAAACAGCCTAAGGCCGGGGACAGCGACGTTAAGCAGGTTGTACGCCCGGACTCGGCCTACATAGTAGACTCTATGGCTTCCGACCCCGCCGCCAGCTATCTGCCCAGCGGTTTTTATAAGTGGCAGCACTACAACGGCTGGGTCACAGCCGTTAAAACTGGTACCACCAATAACGGCTTTGACGGGCTGATGATGGGCTGGAACACGCAGTATACGGTTGGCAGCTGGGTTGGCTATCACACTCGCAATAAAGCACTAGGCACGACCATGGAGGTACTAACCACACCGCTAACCCGCGGTATGATGACCTATGCGCTTGATAATCTGCATACTACGCCGGTTAACTGGACGCAGCCCAGCGACATTAAAGTTCTTCCGGCTTACGTGCTGCACAATAAGATAAGCAGTAACGGCGAGATTGTTCCCAGCCCGGCCACCGACCTCTATCCTTCTTGGTACGTCCAAAAATCAACCGCCAGCGGCAGCACCAACTCAACAATAGATAAAGTCTCCAACAAGACTGCCACTTCCTGCACGCCGGACCTGGCTAAGCAGACCCAGTCTGGCAACACGGCGGCTAATGCCTTTTCAATTGATATTTTCTACGGCAATGGCACCACCGCCACATCCGGCACCGACGATGTTCATGTCTGCGGCGATGCGCTGCCCACTATTTCTGTTACCGTTAGCGATGACAGTAAACCGCCCGCGTCCGCACCGGCCGGCACCGATACTTGCACGGTCAGCTGTACTATTACAGCCGCACCGACGCCCGGCACGCATCCGTTTGACGACCCCCAGTACGCCCAGTTCCCAGGTACGGTTAACTTTCTAGTCAACGGACAAGTGGTTAAGACCATCTACACCTCTACCGGCGGCCCATATTCATTCGTCTATAATGTTACGGCCAGCGGCGCGGGTACGGTGTCTGCACAGATAATTGACAGTGTGCTTTATAGCAATACCGCCAGCGATAATGTTAACTTCTACGCCTCACTGACCGGCTTCAATAACAGCACGCCGTCTACCAAGCCAACCAACAGTCTTGCCGCCAGCACTGCGCCCAGACGGCGCCAGCACCATACTACCTCGTTCTTCTAAAGCGACTAATCTTTTTCTAGAAAAGTATTCAGCGCCGAGCGTACGTCGCTGACCTCCAGTAGAAAGCTGGTTTTCTTGCCGCCGCGGGTTTTTGGGCCAATGGCCGCTTCAAAACCCAGCTTTTTGGCCTCGGCTATGCGTTTTTCGGCCTGCGGTACGTGGCGAACTTCGCCGGATAGTCCAACTTCGCCAAAAACAACCGAGTTTTTGGCGAGCTTCATCCCTTTTGCGGCACTAGCAATCGCCATACAGACAGCTAAATCCGCCGCTGGCTCGGTGAGCCTTATGCCGCCAACCACGTTGACGTAAATGTCGCGGTCGGCCAGTTTTAATTTAGTGCGGCGTTCTAGTACGGCAATTAGCAAATTAACCCGGTTTAGGTCAATACCACTGGCCGTGCGCTTGGGGTAACCATAACTAGTGGGGTTAACTAGCGCCTGAATTTCTACTAGCAGCGCCCGCGAACCCTCCAGTGTGGCGTGGACTACCGAACCATCGCTGATTTTGCGCTCGGCCAACAGCGCCTGCGAAGGATTATCTACGGTCCTAAGCCCCTTATCGTACATTTCAAAAATGGCCGCCTCATTGGTTGAACCATAGCGATTTTTCGCGCCGCGCAGTATTTTAAAGCCGCCGTATCTATCGCCCTCTAGCTGCAGCACTACGTCAACAACATGCTCAAGCAGTTTGGGCCCGGCGATGTTGCCCTCTTTGGTAACGTGGCCAACTAGTATCAGGGCCGTGCCACTGACTTTAGCAGCGGCCGTCAGCAGCTGCGTGCTATTAGTAATTTGGCTAATAGAACCGGTCGCCGAGGCAATTTCATTAACGGCTACCGACTGGATGGAATCAACTATCACTACGTCAAAGTCGCCACCGGCGATAGTTGAGGCAATGTCGTTAGCCACGGTAGACACAGCCAGCTTTAAGTTTTTTTGTTCAGCCCCCAATCGCTGGGCGCGCATAGCAATTTGGCGGACGGACTCCTCGCCGCTGACATAAAGCACATTGAACTTCTGAGCCAGGTTGTGCGCCAGCTGCAGTAGCAGCGTGCTTTTACCAATGCCCGGCTCGCCGGCCAGTAAATTTACGCTGCCGGCTACCAGTCCGCCGCCCAACACCGTATCAACGTCTTTTATATTGGTAGAAAGCCGCTTAGCTTGCTCTTTAGCGGCTTGGCTGATGGGCTCGGCCACCAATTTTCTGCCACTGCTACCGGCTGAGGTCTTAGATACGTCTATCTGCTCCTGCAGGGTGTTCCACTCGCCGCAAACCGTGCAGCGGCCGCTCCAGCTGCCAAAACCAGTCCCACAGTTACTGCAAACAAACCTAACTCCCAAAGCTTTTTTTGCCATAACTAATAGTTTACCCTACTCATTCACTAAGGTGTATGCTCCTATTGCATATATATGAATATTATGTTAAAATACTGCGGTCTTGTTGAGCTTTTTTATTAGCTCCAAGAGTGTTATTTGATAAGTAGACAGTTGTAGTGCTAGATAAAATGCGGATGAAATTTCGTCCATATTTTGTCTAGTGCTACCAAAAAGGCCCGTCACGGAGACGCGCCGCTAGACCAAGGAGGACATGTGTCCAACACATTGAGCGCATCCGGCGACCTCGGACAGCTCGACTGGAAGGTCGAGGCCTCGGTCCACGGTGACCTCAACCTGGGCTCTGGGCTCGACGAGGTCGTCTCGCTGGTCATCTCCGGCTTGCAGGACACCGTCGTTCTGCCGTTCAGCGCGGCGGCCTTCGACCGCCCGGTGCTGAGCGATCTGGAGCGGCCGGTGGTCGTGAACAACGACCTGTACTTCCGCGTCAACGACCTGGATGTCAGCATCGTCGCGACGCTGACCTTCAAGGTCGACGTCACTTCCGACGAGTGCGACCTCGCAGAGGAGAACATCGGCACGGTGCTGATCGCCGCCAACACGCTGCTCTCGGAGGTCATCGCCGAGGCCACCGCCAGGGCGGCCGACCGCAAGCGCCGCCAGCAGCACTTCGACGCAATCGCTTCCGGACCGCTGGGCTCGTTCCTCGGCCCGGAGCTCATGGCGATCCTTCACGACGACATGCTCGGCTCCAACGGCAACGGCGCGTCGCGCTCCACGCGCTCGCCCGAGTTCACGCTCTAGCGAGCTTCGGGCAGGGGCGGCGAATCTCGCCGCCCCTGCCCGCCCGCATTAATAAACTGTCTACTTATCTTCAATCCAAGTTATCAACGACTCGCCCAACCGGCGGGTTTTTTTATTGCTGTTTAGCCTGAGTAGTCAGGCGAGTATCCAGCGAGTTTTGCAGGCTGGCCAGGTCTGAGGCAATAGCGTTGCGCTGAGCAACCAAAGCATTATAGGTACTAATGTCTGCCTGAAGCCTGGACACACCACTGTTATAGGCGGCTACTTGACTGTTATAACTGTTTATTTGAGCCTGGTCATTAGAATTTTCCACGCTGGAGCGGCCGGCCTGCAAGTCTGATAGCTGCGATTTAAGGCTGTCTTCTTCGGCGCCTATCTGCGCCTTCAGCACTGCCAAACGGGCATCGTCGGCGTTTATTTGAGACTGGCGGCTGGTAAATTCGGCCTGATAATTCTGCTCAAAGGCAACTATGGCTTGACGGTTTGAGAAATACTGTTGATAGTATTCTTCTAGCGCTGGAGGCAGGTTCGCAATCTCAGTGCCAAAAGTGCAGCTCATCTCGTCCATTACGTCCGTCGGTTCGGTTTGTTGATAAAGTACGACCTCGGCTTTCACCCTGGGATCAGTCAGGCCATTTTTATAGTAATCTTCCAGCTCGGCGTTAAGTTGGTTGCGCTGCTTGGTGCTCAGCCGCTCGTAAACAGCGTGCAAAACTTCGTGCGCGGCGGTTACCTGTTCTACGCCGTAGAGCGCCGGGTCATTGACAGAATAAATATAGATGCCGTTTTGTCCAGGATGGTAACAGCCCAGTACGATTGTTTCTTTGTTTTCCGGGCAATATTGGCGGAAAGTATCTACAGTGTTAATCAACTGCGGGTGGTTAACATAAAACATATGCCTGGTATAGCTGGTAAAGGTGTCCTGGTCGGCCAGACTGGCGATGGTTGCCGGCGGAGTATAATTACGCAGCCGCAGCCAATCGTCAACCGAGTGGACGTTAATAATCCCCCACGCCGCGCCAACAATTACTGCCGCAAGCAGAGACATTGATAGAACTTTTAGAACTCTATTCACTACAAACTATTTTAATCTATTCACCTACTAATTACCCAACCGATAGCCGACTATCTGGACCAGACCAGCCCCTA
>DATKKU010000050.1:0-8305 GCA_035542755.1 Binatia bacterium
TGTCGCGGTGGCGGACGGTGACGGTGTCGTTTTCTAGAGTTTGAAAGTCTATAGTTACGCAGTAAGGGGTGCCGATTTCGTCTTGGCGGCGGTACCTCTTGCCAATGTTGCCGTTGTCGTCCCACATTACGGTTCCCTGCACTTCTTTTTTGAGCATTTTGTAGACCTCTTTGGCTTTATCTACCAGCTCGGGCTTGTTTTTTAGCAGCGGGAAGACTGCCACTTTAACTGGCGCTAACTCTGCCGGAAGCTTCAAAAATACACGCTTTTCCCCGCCCTGCTCATCTTCGCTGTAGGCATTGGCTAGCACGGCCAGAACATGGCGGTCTACGCCAAAGGTAGGCTCAATGACGTGCGGGATAAACGGCGCACTGCCGTCTTTGGGCCGGTAGCTCATATCTTTGCCTGATTTCTCTTGGTGGTTTTTGAGATCAAAATCTGTCCTGTAAGCTAAACCGGCAATTTCTTTTTTGCCAAAGGGATAATCGAACTCAAAATCTATGGTGCGTTTGCTGTAGTGGGCCCTATCGTTGTCTGGCACTTCAATTTCATGGATTTTATCTTTAGGCAGGCCAATTTTTTCAAACCAGCCGTGCATGTCCTTGCGCCACTTCTCAAAATACTTTTCCCAATCGGACTCTTTTATAAAGTACTCAAACTCGGCGATTTCCAGCTCGCGGACACGGAAGATAAAGTCGCGCGGGCTAATCTCGTTACGGAAAGATTTGCCAACTTGGGCGATACCAAATGGCAAATCTGGGCTGAAGCTGTCCAGGATGTTCCGATAGTTGGTAAACATACCCTGCGCCGTCTCTGGACGAAGATAAGTTACGTTATTCTCGTCATCCACCGGACCGACGTTGGTTTTAAACATCATGTTAAACTGGCGCGGCTCGCCAAAGGTATGCTCTTTGCCGCAATTGGGGCATTTATCATCCTTGATTTCGTCTTGCCGGTAGCGGCTGTGGCAGTTGCTGCACTCTACCAGCGGGTCGTGGAAAGTATCCACGTGGCCGGAAGCCTGCCAGACTTTTTGGTTCATTAAAATGGCGGAATCTATCTGGTACATGTCATCCCAGCCGTCTACAAAAAACTTAAGCCAAGCGGCCACGATGTTGCGCTTCAGTTGAGTGCCAAGCGGGCCGTAATCGTAAGTACCGGCCAGACCGCCATATATCTCGCTACCCTGGTAGATAAAACCGCGGCGTTTGCACAAACTGACAATGTCTTCTAAACTCGCGCTCATTATCTACAGATTATAACGGTTAGGCCTAGATTTCGTAAGCTAGAAGTTGCTCTATAACTGGCGCGCTAGATTGGTCAGTAATATCCTCTGGGCCAATTTTGCAGCTAGCGAAAACCTGCTTTTCCATATCGAAACAGGCCTGGATTAACTGTTGATATTGCTCGGGCTTAATCCATTTGCTGGGACGGTCAAGGTAGCGAATGCGGCCCTCTTCCATGCGTTCTTGCACCGACGTAATTTTAGTTGGCGCGACTCGCGTATCCGAATAGTCACAAATTTTGGGCTCAATATCGGGCCTGGCTAGAGTTTTGAGAGTGTATCTAAAACCGACACTGTCTATGTAATCCAGCACTCTGTCGCTTACCCCAATTTCTTTGGCAATCATCACGGTAACCTGATGCTCATCCTGGGATTGGTATTTTTTAGCAACTTCTTCACGCACCTTCTTCCAGTACTCTACCCCTTCGGGGGCGAAGAGGTGTGCAAATGAGAAGTCGAACTTTAGAATGTTAGCCATGTCGTGCAGTAAGCAAGCCTTGACAACAGAGTCGGTGTCTACTTGGACCGTTAAATTGTCGCAAATTTGTTTAGCAACTGCCGCGACGCGTAGCTGATGCTCCTGGAGACTTCTGGTTATTTTGTATTTTTGGTAAATATCGGTAATTTTTGCCATCTAAACTGATTATATCTGAAATCCGATGTTGATATAATGGGTGGTTATGAGTGAGCGTTTGACCGAAGAGAAAGCCTACGACATTGTTATGGCCATGGTTAAAGCCAAGTCCGCACACCAGCTGGGAGATGTGGCCTGTGCCGAGATTAGCCAGCCAGAGCCGGAACCACCCGGAGAGTGGGTGATGCCAGAAGCGCGCATCCCCGTTACGTCTTTGGACGAAAATTGGCCGGTTCTAGGCGAAGCTAACAGTTAGCTGCGCGTTAAATACGGATGTGAGCAGCCAGCATGGTCTGCACTAATGGATTGATTGGCGTCGCCAGTCCTTCTGCATCTTCTACCCGCTGCAAAAGGTGCGGCCGCTCGGCCGAAAAGCCGAGGCGCAGAAACTTGATATGAGTTGCCTCAAACTCCCCTGGCCTATCCGGCGAGGTGCGAAAGCGCATCCGTTCCAGCTCAAAATAGTATTTTTTATCCTCTGAAAGTTTTTTACCGGAAACATCGGTCTTTAGATTGGGCGTGTGGCCAGCTAGCTTAAGCAGCTGCATGTTAAACCAAAGCGTGATGAGGCCTGGGTCTATTTGGTCGTCGTCCAGGGCTTCAAAGGCCCGCTGCAAAATCATAAAATACTCCGGCTCGGGCTGGTCCTCGGTAACCTTGTTGGTAAGGCGTATAAGCTCATAACCAAGCTGGGTGCGGTCCAGGTCTTTGACTATGTTACCAAAGTATTTGATTAGACGGGTTGAGGTTAATGTGCTGATTTCGCCACGGCCAATTACATAACTGATGTCCGAAATACTAAACAGCTCTATGCCGCCGGCCAGCTTACTTTTTTGTTTACGCACGGCTTTTGCTATAGCTTTAACCTTGCCGTGGTCGGGCGTTAAAAAAGTCAGAATTCTGTCGGCCTCACCAAAGTTGGTGCGGGCTAAAACGATGCCCTTAGTGCGCACTTGTTTCATGCTGGGACTAGGCGCAGGCAGGCTTGGGCACTTTGCGCAAGCTCCACAAGCGAAGTAGCTGGTTTATAGTGATAGGCCACTATCTTCAGTTGGTCAAGGCTATTGGCACAGGCTCCAAGCTCGGCCGGCGGAATACTGCTATAGATTAGTATTGGCGTTTTTTGCCAATCCGGGTAACTCCGAAATTCGTACAAAAACTCAATGCCCGAGCGGCCGGCTAAGACCAAATCCATGATTATTAAATCGGCCGCAGAGGAATCTATATCCGAAATCGCCTCCTGGGGGTCTACCTGCCAACTGACGCTAAAGCCATTATCTTCCAAGACTTTGGTGAGATTTTGTGCCAGCAGTCTGTCGGTTTCTAAAAGTAGGATATGCGGCATGGCGTTTTACACAAACTGCAACTGTTTACTGGCCGGCACGCCGACGACTAGGCCGGTCATATTACGATGAGCTGCGGCTCTAAGTGGCTGCCACATGGCCGCACACAACACGTCGGCAATCAGTACGCCGCTGGCGGCGCCTGCTGGCAGCGCCGGCAGCGGCTGGCGGGCTTTGCCCACCAGCGAACGGGCGGCTCGCAGCGTGCGGTCACTTAGGCCGTTAATGTCCGTAAATACACCGGCGGCAATCTCGTTGTCCTTAGACCGATGGGCACCCAGGATAAGCTGATAATCGCTTTTTTTGGTTTGGGCGGCTTGGGCGCGGATAAGGCTGGTGGTCAAACACTGCAGGGCGACTTCCAGGCTAGGCTGGTGGGCTAGTATTGGTCTCAAACGGCCCTGGACATCTATCTGGAGATTGGTGGAGTACTGCTTGGCGTAAGGAAAGACTTGGTGGGCCACCTCTTCCAGCACGGCGCCAACGGACACCGGCTCCAGCGGCAGCTCGTGCAAGCGGTCGGCCTGGAGAACCATGCGGTAGGCTTCGGTAAGCTGCAAGCCGTTATCGGCGCTCATGGCCATTAGCACAGCGTGCTGACGGACGGCCTTTTTGGGAAAATCGTCAGCCGCCAGTAATTCCAGTGACGAGCGAATCTGCAGCAGCGGCAGCGCTAAATCATCGCTTAGAGCGATTAAAAGTGCCTTTTGTTCGGCGTAGCGGGCCGCCAGACCACGGGTGTTTTGTTTTCTCATTACCCTCTCTTATTCCGACCAAGAAAATCTACTACGGATTATAGCACCGGCAGGAGCCGGCACTAGCTAAAAATGAATGTAAAATTTACGGTGAATAGCTGAGACTGGCCAAAACAACGTCATTGAAGTCTTGCAGTGAGTCGGTGGTCTGGGTGTAGATTTGAAGTGTTTTATCCCGAACTTTGAGTATCACCATTGAGCCGTTTAGGGCCGTGCCGTCGGCTGCCTGGCCAATCGCTCCGTCTAGCCGTACACCGGCTTGGGCGTTTGTCACGCCGGCCATCTTTGGAGGCATGTAAGCGCTGGAGGTTATGCTGCCCTCGGTAACCTGAGAGTCGTATTGCCCAACCACCTGGGTGTAATCGCTGGCTAGTAGCTCTACCCGCAGCGGAAAGGCTACGTCACTGGTGATTCCGGGTACCACGTCAGGAAAAAAATATCCGTCAATCGGCTCGTTGGCGTTGGTTTGGTCTACATAGGCACTCCAGTTTTTGGGATAGCTGAATGTAATCGTGCCGTAAGAGGTCGGCCCGGTAAATGTTTTATAGGGCTGCTTGGCAAGGTTGGTGTAATAAGTTTTGTCGGCGGCCGATTGGCTGGTCTTGGTGGCAGCAGTAGCAGCGGCAACTTTGGCATCACTTTTGTTCTTATAATCCTGGCGGCCTAAGAAGGCCCAGACCCCAAAAATAAGGCTAAGCACCAGCAGGACGCTAAGAACCGCTATATACCTTGGCTTGCGAGAAGGAGTCAGCTGCATATCATCCATACCTGCTTATGTTAATGCAGATAAGAAGTTGGCGCAACTCATGGGTAGATGTACAGAAATACGGCGTCTTTTTGGCGTGCCGGTTTTTTGCCGGGAATTTTAAAGGCATGGCTGGCAATTTTAAGCCTGCCCTTCTTTTCGGCTAAGATTTTGGCCTCCAGATTTTTCATAGAGCGGTCCAGTTGAAAAATAAAAATAGCGTCGGCGGAGCCAAAGTCGGCCTTCCAAAAATTGCCCCAAACAACTTTAACGCGGCCGTGACTACGGCGGGCGCGGTAACGCGTAATGAGCACCAAAATTGGGTTTAGCTCGTAACCAACGGCCTTCCAGCCGCGAGCCGCGGCCTCAATTAAAAGGCTGCCGTCACCGCTGCCCAGTTCGTACAGCGTCTGGCCTTTTTTGAGGTCTAGTAAGTCCAACGCAGCCTTTCTTTGGGCTCTTAGTGTTGGCACGTACGGCGCACCAAAAACTATAGAAAAGGCGAAGACAAAGAAGATAAAGATTATGACAATTATCAGTATGCCCAGTATCACGAAGTTTTCTGCTTAACGCCAAGTCCGTCGCGGACGGCTTTTTGATAAAAGTAATAGCCTGGGGTAAGCTGCATGGCCATATTAAGCACCCGGTACATAAGGGTAACCGGCAGACTGAGTTCTGGCGGAATGCCGGTAGCAGCTAAAACTGCTGTCATTAGACCTTCATAAATACCAATGCCGGCCGGCAGTACCGAAATTAATCCCGCAAAATTGGCCACCGCGTAGGCCAGTATTACCGCCCCGACATTTACAAAACGGCCAAAAGCAATATAGACCACATAGATGGCGGCCACCTCTGTAATATTGGCCATTGTCATATATAAAAACGGCCTTTTAAGCTCGCGCCACTTAGTTTTTATTAGCAGGTAATTTTCGTGCAGCTCATTAAATGTTTTTTGAGCTTTTACTATGCTTATGGTCTCTGGGTGTTTACGACGAACAATATGAACAATGTAGTTGATTGCTTTGGTGGCATATGTCAAAAAGCTGTTGATTCGCTGGCGGTCTTCTATGACGTAAATCACTATAAAAGTACCGACTATCATCAAGGTGATGATTGAACTGGCAACGACCATAACCAAATCATTGACGTGCCCGCGGACGGCCAGCAGGAAAACCCCCAAAACCAGCAGCGGCTGAAAACTGAGGTACAGCAAAAACAGCTTGAGCACTTGGGCTAATGAAGATTTGGCGGTACTAACTCCTTCGCTGCGCATCCGCACGTTAAAGTAGCCAATGCCGCTAACCCCGCCACTGGGCAGAATATGGTTAACAAAATTTAGCTCTAGCGTTAGGCGAAACATCGGCCAGTACCGGACTTTGTTGCCGATAGTGGCAAAGATGCTGACATAAAACCGAGAGTAAGCATCGTAATTTAAGAACTCAATTGGCAGCATAAATAGCAGCACCAGGGCGTTTATCTTGCCGAGGTTTTCAATGACGCCCCCGACGTCTTTACGAATGCCGTAAATTAAAATGGCCAGTGCCGCAAGCGTAGCGACGGTTAAAATCAATTTCCAACGCGACCGGCGAGTTGTAGCGTCTTCACTCATATCAGCTTTGGCTTATTATAGCCTATACTAGCTAGCAAAGATGAGTGAGTTTGACTGTAAGAGCATATGCATATTGGGCCGCCAGCCGGCACTTGGGCTGGCCGAGCTAGAACGGCTATACGGCGCCGAGCACGTTAAGCCGCTGGCTTCCGGCCCGGCGGCCGTACTAGACGTTGAGGCTGCGGAAATTAATTTTAAACGCCTAGGCGGAACGATTAAGGTCGCCCGCTTGCTGGCTGTTATAGACTCCGTTCGCTGGAGCGATTTAGCAACCTATCTAACAAAAAACATCCCTGCTCATTTGAAGAATTTGCCCGAAGGAAAATTCACTTTGGGCCTAAGCGTCTATGATATTGAAGTCGGTGTTGAGCAGTTAAACAGAGATTTGCTGGGCCTCAAGAAAATAATCAGACAAGGCGGGCGCTCAGCCCGCATAGTGCCCAATAAAAGCCTGGAGCTAAACAGCGCCCAGGTACTGCATAACAAACTAACCAGCCGAGGCGCGTGGGAATTGCTGCTAATTAAAGATGGCCAAAAAACCCTTTTGGCTCAAACCATTTTTGTACAGGATATAGAAGCCTACGCTGCTCGCGACCAAGCCCGCCCGGCGCGCGATGCCAGGGTTGGTATGCTGCCGCCAAAACTAGCTCAGATAATGGTCAATCTGGCGGTTGGCGACCTGGAGCAAAAACTGCCGGACGGCGGCGACAAAGCCTTGAACCTGATTCGGCTTAGGGTGCTGGACCCCTTTTGCGGCACCGGCGTTATTTTGCAGGAAGCGCTTTTGATGGGCTATAGCGTTATGGGCACCGATGCGGAGCCCAGAATGATTGAATATTCCAAAACCAATCTTAAGTGGCTGGTAGAAAAGAATCCCGCCATTCAGGGTATGGCCGTACTGGAGATTGGCGACGCCACCAGTACAGCTTGGCCGGGTTTTAGCACTGTGGCCAGCGAGCTTTATCTGGGCAGACCGCTGACTTCCCTGCCGACTCCCGATAAGCTGCGCGAAATAGTAAACGACGTTAATACGATTACTAGAAAATTCCTGAATAACTTGGCTAAGCAAATGAAACCCGGACGGGTTGCCTGCCTGGCTGTGCCGGCTTGGGCAAAGCCCGACGGAACGTTTTTGCAGCTGCCGGTACTTGATAAATTAACAGAGATGAGTTACAATCGTCTGGACTTAAAACACGTCAGGCACAACCAGCTAATCTATTACCGTCCAGGCCAGGTTGTTGCCCGACAATTAATAATTCTGGAGAAGAAGTAGTAGATGAGTCATGTCAAGGCTGGCGGGTCCAGCAAAAATAATCACGATAGCCCCGGCCAGCGGCTGGGCGTTAAGGTATTTGGCGGCTCAAAGGTTAAAGCTGGCGATGTCATTGTTCGCCAGGTCGGCATGACCAAGCGCTCCGGCGACGGCACATTTGTCAGTCGTAATTTTACTATTCACGCTGCTCGTGATGGCGTAGTTAATTTTAAGCAAAGACGCGTCAAGCTATTTAGCGGCAAAAGCGTCAGCCGCACTGAAGTTACCGTAAAATAACAACCAGCCTAGTTTAAAGACTTTAAGGCGGACCAAGCGGTCCGCATTTTTAGAACGTTTTGATATTGTCCCGCTTACGCTTATAGTACTAGTCTAGGTAAGCCTAAGCTATGTCACTATTTGTCATCCTGATAGTTTTTATCCTGATAGGCGCCAGTTTGAGTTGGTATTTTATATCGCATGACCGCGGCGAGAAGGAGCCGGTAGGGGCACTATGGTCGGCCGTAGGTTTTGGTTTGGTTGGCATAGTCCTAGCGGTGCTGCTGGAGGCTTTGGTCGTCCCGCACGACATCCAAACTGCCACCAACCAGCCTACTGCTCTGCTGCTTAGGACTTTTTTGATGGTTGGTATCATTGAGGAACTTTGCAAGTTTTTACCGCTGGC